>JAGSHJ010000510.1 GCA_023954595.1 Bacteriovoracaceae bacterium
CCGCAAAAAAGAAGCTCCGGTGAACCGTATATCATCCACCCATTAAATGTTGCTGCCACTCTTATAAAGCTTAAGATGGACTTAGACTCTCTTTGTGGAGGTCTGCTTCACGATGTTGTTGAAGATTGCGACGTTTCCGAAGAGGAAATCATCAGTGAATTTGGTGAAGGCATTGGCAATATTGTAATTGGCTGTACCAAGATTTCAAAAATAAAGTTTAAAACTAAAGAAGAGTCTCAGGCCGAAAACTTTCGAAAGATGGTTGTGGCCATGGCAAAAGACATTAGAGTTATTATTGTCAAACTTGCCGATAGAATGCACAACATGCTGACTCTTCAGTACGTTTCAAAAGAAAAGCAAGTAAAGAAAGCTCAAGAGACCCTTGATATATATGTTCCGCTGGCAAGCCGTTTAGGTATTAACTCTGTAAAGAGTGAGCTTGAGGACCTATGTTTGCGCTTCCTTCACCCTGATATGTATTACCGCTTGGCCGAAAAAGTGGCGATGAAAAAATCAGAAAGAGAGTCCTACATTAGAGACACTGTTTCTTTAGTTAGAGACAGGCTTTCAGAATATGGGGTTAAGGCCGACATTTACGGAAGGCCCAAGCACTTCTATTCCATTTATAAAAAAATGCAAAATAGGGATGTGGATTTTGAACAAATCCAAGACCTTTTAGCCTTTAGAATTATGGTTGGAAATATCACCGAGTGTTATAAATGTTTGGGTATTGTTCACTCATCATTTACTCCGGTGCCTGGTAGATTTAAAGACTATATTGCTATTCCAAAAGTAAATAATTACCAGTCACTTCACACTACAGTCATAGGGCCTAAGGCCGAAAGAATTGAGATTCAAATTCGTACCCATGAAATGCATGAAGTTGCAGAAACAGGGGTTGCCGCTCACTGGAAATATAAGACAGGAGAGGGAGCTAAGAACCTCAATAAACTTAAATGGGTTGAAGAGCTCATGGAGTACAACCGTGATATCGCCACATCAAGCGAGTTCATGGATGTTGTTAAAAATGACTTGGATATCGGCGGCATATACGTCTTTACACCAACAGGTGATGTAAGAGAGCTTCGTCATGGAGCAAGTCCACTAGACTTTGCATACGCTGTTCATACCGATATTGGGAATAAGTGCGTAGGTGCTAAAGTAAACGGCAAGATGGTACCACTTAAGTACCGCTTAAAGTCAGGGGACACAATTGAGGTTTTAACAAGCAAAACTCAAACTCCTAGTAAAGACTGGCTTAAGATGGTTAAGACCTCTCGAGCCAGAACTAAGATCAAGCAGCACCTTCTTAAAGTTGAAAGAGATAAGAATAAAGAGCTAGGTCTTGAAATGCTTGAAAAAGTACTTAAGAGCTATGGCACAAGTGTTAAAGCACTCGAGAAGAAAAACGAGCTGAATAAAACCTATGATCAGTACCATTTAAAAAACGCTGAAGAGCTCTACCACTCTCTAGGCTCAGGTCGACTTTATATTAAAAATATTTTGGAGTTAATTCCAAGTATTGAATACAAAGAAGAAGAAACACAGAGTAGTGAGCAAAAGAAAAAGCCTTTTGAAAGTCTATCAAGCAAGATTTCTAATACTGCTAAAAAGACTTCAAATAAAGATAACGCCGTTATTGTCGATGGGCTTGATGATATAATGGTTAGAATGGGCAAGTGTTGTAATCCTATCCCTGGGGATCCTATTGTGGGATTCATCACCAGAGGTAGAGGAATTACTATTCACACTAAAAAGTGCCAGCGTATCCATGAATTTGAAGATTCAAGAAAGATTGATGTGGAGTGGAATCAGACTTACTCCTTTAAGCACCCTGTAAATCTAAGAGTTATCACTCACGACAGGCCTGGTATCCTCTCAAGGATTACAAACAATATTAATAGCTTAGGCGTTAATATTAAGAGTGCCATCGCTAAATCTCTACCAGATCTTAAGGGGAGTTTCCTTTTTGAAATTGAGGTTAAGGATTACTCAGAGTTTTTAAAAGTCGTAAGTATTATC
>JAGSHJ010000032.1 GCA_023954595.1 Bacteriovoracaceae bacterium
CTAAGAAGAAAGCTACTAAGAAAAAAGCAGCTAAAAAAGTAGCAAAGAAGGCAACAAAGAAAAAAGTTGCTAAGAAAGCTACAAAGAAGAAAGCAGCAGCAAAGAAGCCAACAGCTAAAAAAGCTACTAAGAAGAAAGTAGCAGCAAAAAAGCCGGCGGCTAAAAAGGCAGCTCCTAAGAAAAAAGCAGCTAAGAGAAAGCCAAATGCGGCTTTTATGAAGGAGTTGACTCCTTCTGCGGAATTGGCCGAAATCGTTGGAAGCAAGCCACTACCAAGAACTCAGGTTGTTAAGAAACTTTGGGAATACATCAAGAAGCATGACCTTCAAGATCCAAAGAACAAAAGAAACATCATTGCAGATGAGAAACTTAAGCCAGTATTTGGTGGAAAGAGCACTGTAAGCATGTTCGAGATGACAAAACTAGTATCAGCTCACCTGAGCTAATCTAAATAGGGCGTCCAATTGGGCGCCTTTTTTTTTGCCTAAATTTCTATTTTTTCCAAGAATTCATAATTGTGTCGTACTTTTTAGTTATAAGCTCTGGGCTTGATTTTACGACTTTGGCCAGTTTGAAGTAGCTGTGACAGTTAGGTGTAGGGTTTCCTTTAGGAAAGCTCTTGTCCCCATTTAGGTACTTTAAACACTGTGTAGTGTAATGGTCGAGGTATTCTGGGAAGTTGTTAGATATTTGCTTAACAATAACCAAGACTTTCTTCTTGTTTTCAAGGGTAAATAGCTTATCTGGTAGGGTGTCTAAGCTCTTTAAGTAGGTTAATAACTTTTCCCTAAGTTGCTCGTTTGCGCCTAGTTCCTTAAGAGCATTGTATGCATGACCCCAATTCTCTTTATTAAAGGGAAAGCCAGAAAGTAGTTGTGATACTAAGTACTGAGACTTCTCACCCTTATCAAGAGAATCAAGACTCTCTAGGGCCATGTAGGCCGTCTTTCTTTTAAATGGCTCAAAAGAGGCAAGCTCGTCCTTTAACTTTGGAAGAACTACTTTTAAACAGTCCTTATGCAAAATTTTACGCAGCTTTTTGTCCTGTGTGATCTTGGCCTTCAGGATGTCAAAAGTAGGTGCCTTGTTGCAGTAAAATTCACTAAACTCCGTCTTGATCATGGGCTGGATGAAGCTCCAAAGATCATAAGTTTTGGTTTGAGAGGCCTTAGAGTCTTTGTTTTGCTCAATGATCTTGGTGTTTAACTGCTCGGCGATTCGCACACCAAACTCTTTATCCTCGTTAAAAGTGTGGAAGATACTCTTTGATAAATCATAACAACTCTCTAGGTCTTTGTTTTCCATGCACTGAGAAATGTACTTATTAAAGAATTTGTTTCTTTTCTTAATGTAAAACTCATCAGAGCTTAGGGCCTCCCATTTTGAGATCTCTTTTACGCGATTGAATTGCTTGTCATTAATAGCTAGTGATTCGATAAGAGAGTCGAGATAGCTGTCTGCCATGGAAGTTGTAATCTTTTGCCAAACTTTGTCTCTAAGGCTTGGTCTTATGTCTTTTGCATGATCAAAAAACTCTTCAAAATTGGCCGTGCCCTCTAACGCTTCGAGGTCTTTCATTGTGTAGGTAGTGCTAGCACAAAGAAGTGATGAGAAGCTCAGAATGAATAGTGACTTTAAAAACATGGAAACCCTTTCTACAAGTGTAACCAGAGCAATTTAGAGCGTCAAACCCTAAAGGCTCTCAAAGGCGGTAAGGATCGAAAAATATGGATGTTTTTTGCTTTAAATAATTTCACGCATGCTGTAAAAATAGAGGCAATAAGGAAAGGTGTAAATTATGAATAAAATCCACAGCTTAAAGAGTGTTTCTAAGAATATTTGCGCAGAATCATGGACTATTGTTTTCTATGAGGAATTTGAAGAAGTTCTAGGCCTTGCTCAGTTTGAGCAGCAGCTAGAGGCGGTAGTTTCCCTTGCAAACAAGCAAGATAGTGACACTAGCTTTAAGTGGAGTATGGACGCTGTAAGTTTTCAGTTCTTAGTAGGCGTTTTTCCTCAAAAAAGAGAGATTAAGATTGCTAGTAAGAACCTAAGTTATGAACTTACACTTATTGATTTCTACCACCATTCCTCACGTGCCAGAGAAGTGTCCGCACTTAAGGCCCATGCAGAGGCAATTGCAAGTATTCCATTGGAGCGAAGTCCAATGGTTATTGATTATGTAACTACTCAAGACAATCTTCCTGACTTTTCAGACAAAGAGTTTCATCAGATAAACGACCTAACAATGGAGAGAACAAAGGCTCTAATGGATAAAGTCGCTACTTATAAGCAAAGCACCTTTGAAAAAATGAGTGATACAGGCCTTGATCTTACGGCCAACTACATGCTTATAAGAATTCATCTTCTTAAATTTTTGGCAATTCTACCATGTTTGGATCACGACACTCAGGGACAAGAGATCAAGCGAATTTGGGTGGAGACTCTTAGACGATTAATTGAAGATTCAAATTTGGCCGAAGAGAAAAAGCTTAAGGGACAAAAAAGAGCGCTACCTAAAGTTTATAGATACATGGCCATGGCAGGACTTCAGGTCTCTAAGCGTATGCCTGCCAAGTTCTTATCATGGGCCATAAAAAAGGTTGTATCGCTTCTTGCCACAAGATTTATTGCTGGTGAGTCTATTGAAAAGGCCAACTCTTCACTTAGTTCACTAATTAAAAGCGGACGTGATGCCACACTAGATCAACTAGGTGAGCTTGTTGTTTCAAATAAAGAAGCTGATCACTACCTAAATGGTGTTCTAGAAATCATCAATGGCTTTAATAAGCACGTTAAGAAAGGCTCAAGAAACGGCGCAGGCATCAACCGTGCGCACGTCAGTGTGAAAGTTTCAGCTTTATGTAACGATCTTAAGCCTCAAGCGTTTGACTATAGTTACAAAAATATCGCTCCAAGGCTTAAAAAGATCCTATTGGAAGGTAAAAAAGAAGAAGTGTTTATCAATATAGACGCTGAACATTACCACTACAGAGACATCATCTTTAAAGTCTATAAAAAGGTATTATTAGAGACTCCAGAATTAGCGGATTATGCTGATACTGGCATTGTTGTTCAAGCATACTTAAGAGATGGTTATAAGCATTTTAAAGAAGTTGTAGAGCTATCAAAAATTAGAGGCCATAGAATGCCAATTAGACTCGTAAAAGGGGCCTATTGGGACGCTGAAACTATCGAAGCAGACGCACTTAACTTTGAAGCTCCTGAGTATTTAAATAAAGAAGAAACAGATATTCACTTTCGCCAGATCGTTTTCAAATCCCTTGAGCACGGGGAAAATATCCAGCTTGCTGTTGCATCTCATAATATTCAGGATCACTGCTTCGCTGAGATTGTTCGCGAGAAAATGTTTCCTGAAGCGCCAGTTATTGAGCATCAGTGTCTGCATATGACTTATGAAGCATTAAGTGTTGCCTTGGCAAAGATGGGACTTCCAACCAGAAACTACATTCCAATCGGCAACCTTTTAGTGGGGATGGCATATCTTGTAAGAAGAATCATGGAAAACTCTTCACAAGTTGGTGTTCTAACTATTATGCGCTCTCACAATAAAGCGATTACAATTAAAAACCCTATGGAGCTTATTGAGGATAAGAAGGCCAATCGTGAGCTTATCTTTGACTCTGGACTTAAGCATATCTCTAGAGAGTTTAAGAACGTCTGGCCTATTCGTACGTATCTTGAGCATGAGCTTGACCCACTGAAAGTTGAAATAGAAAAAGAAAAGAGCAAGATGAAGCAAACGTCTTCGGCTCCAGATGACATACTTGTCTCGCTTTGCGCTTCTGCACCTGAGTATGAAGTAGGAAGAGTAAAAATAGACAATACTCAAGAGGTTAATAAAAAAATCGAATCACTATTTGAGAGCTTTCGAACAAGCACTTGGAGTGACAATAAAAACACAGATAGATTCAGTGCTTTATTAAAGCTTGCTGATCTTCTTTTGATCCACAGACACCGTTTAACGGCAGTCATAATGCTTGAAGCAGGTAAGACTATTGATGAAGCTGTAGCAGATGTTGATGAGGCCATCGACTTTATCAACTTCTATGTTAGAGAGGAAATTAATCTCATTAAGTCCAACCCTGACTATATGGCCAAGGGTGTATTTGGGGTAATTGCTCCTTGGAACTTTCCTTTGGCAATTCCAGTTGGGATGACTTGTGCTGCTCTTGCAGCAGGTAACGTAGTTATTCTAAAGCCAGCTGAACAGACTCCAATCATTATTGATGAGTTTGAGAAACTGGCCAGACAGGCAGGAATTGATGAGAGTGTATTCCTAGTTTCCAATGGTGAAGGCGACGTTGGTAAGGCAATCGTAGATCACGACCTAATTAATGGTGTTGTATTTACAGGTTCTAAAAATGTTGGTGTTGAAATCTTCCACAAAATGCAAGAGAACCTTACGAGTTCTCAATACCCATTCTTACCTATAGCTAAAACTGTAATTACAGAAATGGGTGGCAAAAATGCCATCATAGTTACAAACAACTGTGAACTTGATGAAACTGTTAGTGGTGTTCTTTATGCAGCATTTGCTCACGCGGGACAAAAGTGTTCCGCAGCAAGTCGAATAATTGTGGATAGAGAGATTAAAGATGCTTTCTTAGAGCGTTTTGTTCAGGCAATTAAGGATTTACCAGCTGGTTCTTCTCTAGACCTTGCAACTACTGTAAACCCAGTAATTAGTGAAGAGGATCAACAAAGAGTTCGTGAAGCGGTAATTCAATCGCGCAAAGATGCTGAACAACAAGGTGGACGTGTACTGATCGATCGTTCACAAGAGGAATTAGCAGGCTTCACAGTAGGCCCTGCTGTATTTGAAGCAACTAAAAAGCAGGCGTTTGATCCTAACTCCTTTGCTTGTAAGGAGATCTTTGGACCTGTTGCGCACGTCATTGCTTATGACACACTTGATGAAGCTGTTGAGATCTTCAATGCTACAGAGTATGCCCTTACAGGTGGTATTTTCTGCCAATCACAAGATGATATAGACGAAGTAACCCCACAACTTCTGGCCGGAAACCTCTATATTAACCGTCCAAATACAGGAGCAAGAGTTGCTATTGAGCCGTTTGGCGGCTTTAAAATGTCAGGGACTGGACCTAAGGCGGGTAGTGCTGGCTACCTTCTACCTTTTCATAGACTTGAGAAGAAACAAATTAAAGAAGTTCAACCAATTGATGTATCTCACTCGCTGCCATATTCAATGGTTAGAGTGTCCAAAATTGCTTGGGAGAATCGTGAGGCCAAGGTTGCTGAGTATCTGAGAACGGTTATTAATCGTTACGAGATCTACTTCTCAAGCATTGATGAGCGAGGAAAAGATGTTTTATCCTCTCTAATTGAGTACGTTGAGGAGGGCAAAACTAAGCTTGAAACACGTGAGTTTCCAAACCGCTACATTCCAGGTCAGATCAATTTCGATAAAAGAAACCTACAACTTGGTGCAGGCATCATGCTGATTGGTGAGGATAAGATTAACCTTGAACATTTTGTTACGGCCTTATTTAATCTTGTTATTGGTAATGGTGTAAATATCATTTGTGCAAATGAAGAAGGCTATAAGGCCTGGTCACAGATTGTTAATCTTGCTTATATTGCTGGGGTTTCTCCATTCAATATAAGTTGTGTAAAAATGTCCAAAGACAAGATCGAATCTGTTCTTAAAAAGGAAGATTACGACTTTCTATGTCTGGATGGTCAGATCGAATATAGAGAAGAGTTTAGAAAGGCAGCACTTGAGAATCGCTCAGAACAAAATTTAAAGCGTATTTATATCTCTGGTGAGTGGGAAGACCTAAACGACTTCGACCAATTTATATATAGATTCACACTACCTAGATCATTTGCCATCAATACAATGAGGCATGGTGCACCCTTGGAGCTCACACTTTAAACCGAAGAAAAGTGGAGTAATTTGCCGCCTAAATAACTTAAGTTGATTTGGGCGGTGGATTTGAGACAATAAAGTTAATTGGAGGTGAACATGGAAGATCTTAGATCAATTCTGTCATCCCATCATAACAAGTCCAAAGCTCACGCGACTAAGGAACCTGTTGAGGACGCCAAAGCGAGTGCGTCTGTAATACCAGATTTGTTTTTTGATGAGATTCTCATTCAGTACAAACTATCAAGAATTGAAATTATTTTAATGATGCATTTGTATCGACTAACTTGGTGTAGACCGAATCTTCACAAGAAGTATGGAATTGCTCCCATTATATCCTACAAAGATTCTTCAGAATCAATGGGTGTAACGGTAGAAATATTTCAGCAGACTTTAAGAAGACTAGAGTCATTCGGGTTTATTGAAACCATTAGGGCGGGTCAGTACTTTGTTAGAAAATATTTTACTGAAGAAAACGATAAAAAATACGGCCAAAGCTATGATAATTTCTTATAAAAACTCATGGCCAAACTTTCAAAAAGACTCAATATCATTCTCGAGGCCTTAGAGCCTCGGGACAATCTCTACGACATTTGCTGTGATCATGGTGAGCTAGGTATAGCTGCTGCTAATAGATCGCTCGCCAAGAATATCTATTTGATAGATCAAGTTGAATCTATAATAGAGAGTTTAAAGATTAAATTAAAAGCTACGGATATTCCCAATGGCGTTGCCATTATACCTATTTGCGAGGATGCTTCAAAAATTCCAAAAAAAGTCTCAAATTCAAATTTGGTTTTGGCCGGGATAGGGGAAAATACAGCAATTGAGATTTTGGAAAAATATGAGGTTGATCAAACCTGCGAGATAGTTCTTTGTATTCATAGTGACAACTTTTTACTAAGAAAATTTTTGATCGAAAATGGCCTTAAAACGGTAGATGAGAGTATTTTCTAGGACAAAGGGAAGCTTTACGAGCTTATCAAAATCTCAAAAATGAACGGTGAGCAGACAACAATTGTTGGCACTAAAATGTGGGACAAGAATAATCCCGCTGCAAAGCAATTATTGACCAAAAGAATGTTTCATTTAGAGAGACGTGTAAGTCATGGAAATGATGGACTAACTAAAATTTGTCTTAATAAGCTGCGGCAAATAGCTCTAAGTATCAATTAAGTGGTGAACATGACGATACAATAGGCATATGAATGAAGAAGAATTAGATGAAAAAGCCAAGGCCAAGAAGAAAGATGCAAAAGGCATCCTTTATCTAGGTGAAGATGAGGGCTACTGGTCAGACCTAGTAGCTGGGCTAAAAGCATTCAAGCAGATCAATTTCGACTTCAAACTAATGAACGAAGACGATCCTGCAAAGATTCAAAACTTCTTAAAAGTGATCCAGGAAGAGCGCCCTAGAGTTGTTTTTGTCGATCTAGACCAAAATACTGAGGCCATGATCCACGTGCTTAGGGCACAAATTAGAACAAATTCACCATATCCACCATTTATTGTGGCCTTAACTGGTTACACGCAAGGAAATGAAGCGATTAGACAGGCCATTATGGCAGGTGCTAAGTGCGTTCACGTGAAATCTGGTGAGGTTGAATCAGTAGTTTATGACACAATCTGCTTTGCATTCAACAACGCCCTAGAACATCACGGGTTTGCAATGGCAAAACTAAACGATGATATCCCTGCATATGTTCCAGCAAAAGCATCAATTGTTTCTGCCGAAGGCCTAAGAGTTGAGTCTAATTTTAACGTGACTCTAGGTAATGAATACTTTCTAAATACTCACTGGAGTAAAGAGGGGATATTGGCCTCTAATAAAGTTATTGCTTCATCACAAACCCAAGAAGATCTTTTTTATAATTTTGAATATGCTCAAGAGTTTGGATTTGAGTTTCTACCTCCTTTTGAAGTGACAGATGAAACGGATCCTGACGAGCTTGAAAATCTTGAAAAAGAGCACGAGAAAAAACTAAATGAAATAGAAGCGAGTATGAATCGCTGGATCAATGAGCATAGCTCTGATTCAAGACCTAAAAAGATGAAAACGCTGGTTATTGATAAGGAGTTAACTCTTTACCAAGACCAGGAGCTTACAGATAGTTATGACTTTGTTGTTAGAGTTCAACCTTATGTTGTAAAGGCCAAGAAAGAGCTTATGCAGCTCAAACCTCAAATGATTGTTTACAACTTTGAGGAAATTAATCCTGAGGAGCTAGAGGCAAGCCAGGACGTTGCATACATGTTCAACGAAGCAAACAATTTAAAACACATAATTAAGACAATTAAATCAATTCCTAACTATTCACCATTTATAGTTTGTTTTAACACTCAGCTTTCAACCGAGCAGCTTCAAAAGAAGATAGAGTATACACAAATTATTGGGTACCAGGTTGAGCTCAATAATGAACTTATGGTTAAAATGGGCAATCTCCTAATGCAAAGAATGGCCCAGAAGAGTGAAGAACCACAAGATAATGAAGTGATCTTAGATAAGAAGCTTAATTCTACTTACGCAGAATTTAAAACAGCAATTACACTTATTGCTTGTTCTGAGAACGATGTCTATTTCAATAGTGATGAAGAGCTAGAGGTTGGCACGGTACTTAGACTTAACCATCCAGCAAACCTATTTATAACTGTTGCTGATTCTCTTGCAAAACCTAAGGCAGATGCTAAATATTATGCAATTGTTCACGGTGTTGGAGAGCAAGAAAAGAAAGAACTTAGACGATTTGTAAACTCGGTTTTCTTCAGAGCAAAAGAAGCTGCAAAAGAGAAAGAAGCTGAAGAGACCGAAAAACTCAAGCAGAAGTTCATTCAAAAAGCTGAAGAAGAGAAGGCACAAAAAGAGCTAGCTCTAGCACAGGAAAAAGAGGAAGCTAAAAAAGGCCAAGACAATGTTTCAACTGAAGAGCAAAAGCCTTTAGAGGACGACCCAGACAAAACTCCAGCATAAGCTGTTCTTTACAACTAACTTAAACAAAGTGATAATTTTGCCATGTTATTTAAAGTATTAGCATTAGCTGCCATCATTTTATTAGTTAGAAACACTTACAAAAGCTGGGTTCTTCTGCAGAAATTGCAGAAAAAACAGAATAAAGGCAATCCAAAATCACCAAAAGACGACGCTATTGATGCAGAGTACACAGTGATGGACGACTAAAAATGGAACCAATCAAACAACCACTCGATTTTGAACACTATGAGCTGTACCACATAGACCAACGTTATAAGGCCTATGTTGTTAGCTTTGAATATCTTAGTGAGAATGAGTGTGATGAGTTGGAGGCCAGATACCTTGAACAAGGTTACAAAGTATTTCATGTGGCAATGAACAGAAACTCCAAGGGTTCATTTAACTTGGAGCTTGTCGTTGCTCAGTTGGGTTACACTTTCTAATTAAAAGCTTCTGGAGTAATTCACCATGGCCCCGTCATCATAGGGAGCTACACTTACCTTACCGCTAGATTTCTTTTGTAGAGCACTTAAACCGTAAGCATAACTAATACCTAGAGTCGCACCTGCTACCACGTCATGCAGGTAGTGAGCATTGTCATTCATACGACTTGCAGCAACGATTGAGGCCAATGTGTAGGCCGGAATTCCCCATTTTTTACCATGTTCTATGCCTACGACAGCAGCAAATGCAAATGCGTTGGCGGTATGTCCTGACGGGAATGATTTAGTATCACCGCCAGAAGGGCGCTCTTCGCCAACAATTCTTTTTAATGAGTTCGTTGTAAGGGCCGTAAAGAGAGTAGTCTCAAACATTAGGTTTCGGCGTTCACGGTTATTACCTTTATTTCTAAGGGCGTGAGTTGCAACCATGTATGCGATGTTAGGAACCATCTGTCCCATTACATCACCGAATTCAGCGAGATTTCCCATTGGCTGGTCTTCTGCCATATCTTTTTGAATTGGATTTCCAATTGTAGTTCTAGTTGCGTAGAGAAACGTTGTTAAAAGTGTACCTGTTAACAGTGTTTTTCTGGAGGTTTCCCCGTAAAAAGGTGCTGCGAACTTCTTTAGAATTCCAGCGTCTTCGGACATCGCTTTTAAAGGGGTTAGGGCAATCAAAAAAATAGTTAAATAAATTCTAATCAAAATCTTTCTCCTTAATTTTGAAAAACTGTATAATAATTACAATGACAATGGAACGATGTGTTAAAAAATTTTAAAATTTTTTTTGTATGAATATGCACACCTACTTAATCAGTTTTTTACTTTTCTCAAGCACAGCATTTGCTGGGCACTGCAAGTATTTAAGCGTAAAGCACATCAATGCAGCCTTTAATGAGCTTGCTCAATACAAAGCACAGACTTCTACACCTATAGTTGATTATTACTGTAAGTCCTGTAACGACACTTACGTTCGTCCTATTGTTCTTGAAGAGCTGGAGTATAAGCCTCACCAAATCAAAGGGTTTGCTTCTATTTTTATCAATGGAAAACAAATGGACCTGGCGTACCTGTATCTAAACGGCCAAAACCTAGGCCATAAATACAACTGTAAAACAGACATAGCTTCGAAAGTGTTATTTGGAAGCAAAGACAAAGATTAGATGCATTGGCCTAAGCCTCGTTAGTACAACTAAACTTGGTTAATGAGTTTACAAGTAATCTTAGGCGACCAATTATTTCCTCGAAGCTTCTACAAAGACAGTCCTAAAAACATCTTTATGTGTGAGGACTTTGAGCTTTGCACCCACTTTAGATACCACAAACATAAAATCATCTTCTTTTTGGCCTCTATGCGCCATTTTAGTGATGAGCTTAAAGACATGGGTAAGACAGTTCATTACCAGAAGCTTGATAAGGATAAGGCCTTTTTCGAAGCTCTAAAGCACGCCCTAAAAAAAACAAAGTCTAAAAAAATAGAAATGTTTGAAATTGAAGACCACTTCTTTAATGAGAAGATTAGAGAATTTTGTGAAGAGCATGAGGTCGAGCTTCAAATAAATGACTCTCCAATGTTTCTAACAACGAGGCAGGAATTTAATAGATTTGTAAAAGAGCACAAACGGCCACTTATGAGAACGTTCTATGAGGGCAAAAGAAAGGATCTCGAGATACTTTTGAACAAAGACGGTTCTCCTCGGGGCGGAAAGTTTAGTTTTGACCAAAGTAATCGAAAAAAAATACCAAAAAATAAAGATGTTATTCACACAGATCTCCCAGCTAGAGATGACAAACATATAAAAGCCGCCACCGCTTTAGTGAAGGAACACTTCAACGATCACCCTGGTAGTTGTGAAAACTTCTGGATGTGTGTCACACGCAGACAAGCACTTGCTTGGTATAATAAGTTTTTAGATGAGCGTTTTGAAAACTTTGGAGATTACCAAGATGCACTAGATGAGAGGGATCCATTTCTATACCATGCAGTTATTAGTCCATATATGAATAACGGTTTTTTACCCGTAGAGGAAGTCATAGATAAGGCACTTGCGGCCGATGCTCCAATGAACAGTAAAGAGGTGTTCATTCGCCAGGTTCTTGGTTGGCGAGAGTTTATGCGAGGGATGTATCATCGTTATGCAGACAGAGAGGCTAGCTCAAACTTTTTCAATCACTCAAACTCATTAACCGAGCACTGGTACGATGGCACTACGGGAATTCCACCTTTGGATGACGCCATAAAGAAGGCCCAAGAGCTGGGTTATTGTCATCATATAGAACGATTAATGGTCATCTCAAACTTGATGCTGTTATGTGAAATTCACCCTCGAGAGGTTTATTCCTGGTTTATGGAGATGTTTGTAGACTCAGCTGATTGGGTCATGACTCCTAATGTATTTGGGATGGGGCAATTTAGTGATGGTGGAATATTTGCGACCAAGCCGTATATATGTGGGGCAAATTATCTTAGAAAAATGGGCCATTACAAAGCAGGCGAGTGGACGGATATTGTTGATGGGCTTTATTGGCGATTTATAGACAAGAATTTGAAGTTTTTTAAAGAGCAGCCGCGTATGAATATGATGGTGAGTTCGTTAAATAAAATGGGTGAAGATAGGAAGAAGAAGATATTTAGTGCTGCAGATAGCTTTATAAAAGAAAAAACGAAGGCCTAAATCTCAAGAATGTCCTAAGAAATTTTCAATTTTACTAGTTCTTAAGTATCTAACCCAGTAAGATATTTCTATGCTCAGGCCTTTTATCTTCCATTTTCTTCTGGTCTCACTAAGTGTTCATGCCAGTAATCAAAAAATTTCCATAGCTTTCTCTATGGGAATGGCACCCTATATAAACGAAGACAACAGAAGTGGAATTGAGTATGAATTAGTCGCCGCCGCCTTTGCTGCGGTTGGAATTGAGATAGAACACGTACATAATGTGCACTTTAAGCGTGCAATATTACTTATAAAAAATAATAAAGTAGACGCAATCGCATCTAATGGTGGAAATCAGCTTTACTTCAATTCAGGGCTAGACATTTATGCTTCTGACAAGACCATCAACTATGTTGACTGTATCTCCACTTTAAAAAGCCGAAAATTAAAAATCAAAAGCATTAAGGACTTAGAGGGAAAGAGGGTTATGGCCTTCAAGACAGCTTCTGAAGTATTAGGCCCAGACTTTAAAAAATTCGCTGATAACAACAGTAAGTACACAGAAAGTGTAAAACAGGGCCTTCAGCCGAAGCTACTATTAAGAGAGCGAATTGAAGCAGGTATCTCGGATAGAAACATATTCCATACACATCAACTGAGAATGTTTGGAGAAGATAAGTCCCATCACTTTGTGTTTCACAGACTAACGGGGCCAACCCCTAGAAACGTAAAGTTTAGAGATCAATCTCTAATGCTGAAGTTCAATCAAGGGCTTGCCAGCATTAAAGGCAACGGAACCTACGCTCAAATCAGGCGTAAATACGCAAAATCATACAAAGAAAGCTGTTCTGAATAAAGTTTTGACACTTTTCTAATCCACTCTGTAATTAAAGACCAAATGCTGAATCCAACCAAATACTCTGATATTTTATAGACATTGTTTTTAACGAAAGGATGTTTATGAAATTGGTTCACTTAATTATTGCAATGGCCTCGCTAAACATGGCCTATGCCACAAACGAAATTAGAAACTGTGCTCCTGACCAGGAAAGCAGAATTAGAAGTGCAATTCAGGAAAGCTATATTTCAATGAATACAATTATGGACGATATCGACCATACAATTGAAACAAGATCTAGAGAGCTACCAAAGCATGTTGTTAAAAAACTTGCTAAGGCCAAATACATGCTTAAATGTGCTGAGATCAGGACAGACTACTTAGATTTTGACTGTGATGCCGGAATCTCTGAAGGAGCATTTATGCAAGTTCAGCCAATCGTTGGGAACGAGGTAAAAGTTGATGGAAACTACCTACCATATGCAGGCGACAAATTTCTTGTTGGTACAATTATCCATGAGGCGACTCATAAGTGTGGAACTAATGACGCAAATTATTTTTACCAAACACGTACCAAGCCACGTTCAAATTGGTACTCAGGGTGGCATAATACTGCATCCACGTATGATTATTGGTCAATTAAAGGCTTTTGTATTCCAGAGATCGACTGCTAGGCACGACCAACTTTAAATTTTCTATTCTTAATTTTACCATTTGAGAGTTTGTTGATCGCCTGATCGATAAACTCTCTTTTAATTGCAACATAAGTCAAAATATTTAAAACTGATATATTTCCAACAGTATCAGGGCTCAGGCCTGCTTCTTTTACAAGAGCACCTAAGACATCTCCAGGTCTTACCTTGTCTTTTTTCCCGCCACCTATATACATAGTTTCCATGGGAGGAAGCTCTTTAAACTCGAGATCTCGTAGTTTTACTATGTCTTTAAGAGGGACTTGCTCTCCAAGAAGCTCTTCAATAGCTTCAATCTTATAAAACTCTTTATCTATGTAGAGGCCATACGCCTTTCCACTTAGGCCTGCTCTACCAGTTCTTCCCACTCTGTGGATGTAAACTTCAGGGTCAGAAGGAAGATCATAATTTATAACTGCTTCTAGCTCTTTAATATCAAGACCTCTTGCTGCAACATCAGTTGCGACAAGAACAGACAAGCTTCTATTAGAGAACCTAGTTAATGTTACAGTTCTCTCATTTTGATCAAGATCTCCATGGATGGCGGACGCTACAATTGAGTTTTTATTTAAAAATCTGGCAACCTCGTCACTAATTTGTTTTGTCTTACAAAAGACAATTGAGCGCTCAGGCTGAGCTAGTCCCAAAATTTTAAGAAGTGCTTCTGGTTTGTCAGTGTGACTTTTGACCTTGAAGAGTGTTTGCTCAATTGTGTCTGGTGCATTGCCAGAGTCAATTCTAATATCAACAGGGGAGTCTTGAATCTTCTTTCCAAGATCCGCAATAGATTCAGGAAAAGTAGCTGAGAATAAAAGAGTTTGTCTCTCCAGAGGGATAAACCTCTCTATATTCATGATGTCTGTATGAAATCCCATATCAAGCATTTTATCTGCTTCATCCAATACAAATGTCTTAATAGAGTCTGTATCGATTTCATTCTCTCTTAGAAGTTTTAATATTCGCCCTGGAGTCGCGACAAG
>JAGSHJ010000288.1 GCA_023954595.1 Bacteriovoracaceae bacterium
ATATTGTTTAACGTTTCGAGCAAACCTAAAGAGTCCATGGCCTTTGATAGAAGTATCTTTTTACCTTTCATGCCTTTCCTCCAACCTTTCGCAATAACTGTTCGATTTGAGACTTAATTGTTTTTCGTGAAATCACCAACGAGTTTAATTTGTCCTGGTTTGTAGATAGGCTTTTTTTGTACTGAGCATCACCTGCTAGAAAATTGTATTTAAGGTAGTTCTTCTCAGCACAAGCTTTTGTCGCGATATAGTGACAAATAAGACCTGGCCTATAGAGATTGCTCTGTTTGTAATTAAATCCTGATTGATAAAAGAGAATTTCATTGTTGTGGATGAAGTAGTAAAGGTAGCCGATGTCTTCTTTTGGTGTAAATACTCTTGCTAGTTGAACTTCATTGTTGTTGAAGCATTTCTCTATTAAGCGTGAATGAAACTCCTTAAAAAACGGATTAGAGAATGCTCCGGGTTCACCTCTTTTAGTCCATTCTTTTTGGTGAAGTTCTTCAAGGTTGGTAAAAAAGTCTTTTGCCTTAGTTAAACTGCAAGCGAATTCAAGGGCAACTTCTCCTTGTTTTTCATATTCTTTAAGCGAGCGTTTAATCTGAGAGCGTTTATTTTTACTTATTAGCTTGGAGTAATCCGATTCTTGTCTGATCTTATCTAGATCAGTCCAGTAAGCTTGGTAAGTCTCTTCTCTTTTAAAGTAATCATCACTGGGAATGTTTATGTCTACGGTGAGAGGAAGTCTAAATTCCTCTATGTCTTTTAGAGAGTCGAGAGCTCGTTTTAGGATATCTTCTGAATCAAGGCCTTCTTTACATAAAACAGAATTGTACTCAACAACAAGGCTGTCGTAATGGTAGTCACCCAGGCTATTTAAATAACCGCGCTTTTTATAGAATTTATTCTTAATTCCTTGAGTAATGCCTAAAAAGAAACAGCAGATTACCTCGTTTGAACTTCTAACAACAATGAGCTCTAAATTTGAGTCCTTGGGGAGGGTTTCAAGCCAACAAGATATCCAACTCCAAGAATTGAAGAAACTCACGCGGCTTTTATTTTGGAGCTCTTTCCAGTAGACCTCTACCTGAGAATGATTTATGAATGGATTTAGTCTTAAAATATTGATAGTTCTGTCCCTTCCTTTCACGCACGTTCTAAGAATCAGTCGTTTTTAAATCTAGCCCATGAGAAAACATCATGGAATAACCTAAGTTTAAATTCGGTTTTACAAAAATGAATTTGGATCTTAATAACTTTTGTATAGTGGAGGTTAGTTAGAAATAACTAATATAAGGTTTAGGTACGTGGCAAGGGCCACTGGCAAAATGCTTATTTGGATTTAATAACTCTATTGCCGGAAGTGGGGTCTACCTCTATAAGGGCGTCTAATGCAGCAGAGTTGTCTAATACATACAATTTGTCTTGGGTTGGATTTATACCTATTCCAAGCGGGGATCCAAAACTCACTCCGGTTCCTATGGATGCCTTTGAAAGAACAGTCCTATCGCCTGTACTGATTTCAACTTGAAAGACTGCATCATATGTATTGTCGAGTACAAACAGTTTGGTTTCATCATCGGTTAGAATTATTCCATGTGGGGCCATAAAGGCCTGTCCTGATCCTATTGAGTTGCTAGATACTACTGTCCTATTGCCATTTGAAATATCAATTTCTAAGATTCCTGGAAGGTCTCTGTCTGCTACATAGGCCTTCGTGTCCGTTGCATTTAAAACAATTCCGTAGGGAACGTCGATGTTTGTACCCGTTCCAGTTGAAGAATTTGAAATGATAGTTCTATTACCAGTTCCTAAGTCTATCTCAATTAGGGCCTTTAGGTTTCTGTCTACAACGTAGGCCTTTGTTTCACTAGAGTTGATTGTTGCTCTTGTGGCGTTACTAAGAGCTGTCCCTGTACCTGTAGATCCATCAGATATGATCGTGCGAGCACCAGTGCTGAGGTCTATTGTAAATAATGTGCTTATACCATTATCTATAACAAGAGCTTTAGTGTCGTTATCATATAGCTTTATATCACTAGGAGAACTAAGGTTTGTACCTAATCCTACTGTCGCGTTGGAGATTGGTATTCTATGTCCGGTATATAAATTAACTTTAAATAATCCTGCAAGCGATGTGTCAACGACATACACGCTATCTTCACTTGCTGGTACATCCAACCCAAAGGGGTTTTGAAATGTATCCTCAGTGGAGTTACTTATATGAATCTCTATGCTTTTTGCATTGCCATAGGTAAATATTATTCCACCGTCTCCGTTACAATTGGATATGGTTAGTTGTGGATTTGTATCTGTATCAGTTGCACTGATCAAATCACATTTTGCATCTCCGGCGGTATACTGTTTAAGACTTTCTAATGAGAACTTTTGATCATCATCAACTCTTGTTAAACCAATCGTTAGTGTTGTGTCTTTTGTTGCATAAAAATCGGATGGGCCTGAGAAGCTGTATATACCCAAGTTTTGTTTTATTTCGATGTCCACTGAATTCTCTCCACATGCCTGTAGGATAAACAGCATTAAGATGACCAGATTCATCTGTAGGGGGGAATGTTGGTGATTGTTCTGTTCCTTCATTACTTAAGTATCAGTATGTTTATTAAGTTTTCAAAGATATTTGTATAGGTAGCGTGATGTGAACAAGTTAGCTTATGTTTAACCTTTTTATTAAGTATGTCTTAGGTCACAGTTGGCAGCTTTGTTTGGCACTTTAAGAATTAGAATCTACTAATTTAAATTTTAACTAATGTTAGATGAAGTACTTTGGAATTGGATTGTTAAGATTTTAAGGATGTTTGACCAAAATATAATGTTGATAGTTAGTACTAAGTTGGTGTCCACATGTAACCTGTACTTAATTTCAATCATTAGCTTTTGCTGTCAAACATCCTTTTAAAGTACACCCAATTACTTTTTAACCTGTTGAAGTGTCGCTAAAACCGACCTTGCGGCAACAGCTATGCCAGCTGTAAAAATGAAGAAAGCGCCACCTTGGATAGAGCTTTCGGCCCAGTTAAAAGCGATACTTAACGGAACTGTGAGTGTGAATACTACGCCCGAGAATAGCATTATGGCACAACCCATCTCTAGAACTTCTGTTCGATAATCAAAGAGCTCTTCACCCCAGATATCAATCTTTTCGTTGTCTTGGTTTTCAAAGCTGTGTTCAACAACTGGTAGTTCTTTGTTTTTAATAATTGATAATTCGTTCATAATCTCCTCCTGTTATTTTCTTAGAGTCATGACTTGCTACAAGTATAAAGTGGGATTAATATCTGTACAGATACAGAATCCATGCAAAAGGACCTATACAGTTATGCTTTACGAGGAAATTGTTGATTACATTATTTCTAATATTGAAAGCGGCGGGATAGTTCCTGGAGAGAAGCTTCCATCAATAAGAAAGATCGCTCATAAGTTTGGGGTTTCAAATCCGACTGCTGTTACTGCATATGGAAGACTTGAATCACTAGGGTATGCTGTCGCTCGTGAGAGAAGTGGTTTTGTGGCGGTCCTGCCAGAGGAATCAGATAACGTTCTTCTTACTGGAGTGAATTCCAATGTATCTAATATTGAACATATGGATGAAATTGTTCGGCTTTATGAAAAATCTCAAAATGTATCCTATGCTCCATTTGGAGTAGGTGTGCCTTCTAAGAAGTTTTATCCAAACGCTCTTTTAAAGAAATACTCTCTCAAGGTTCTAAATAGTGACCAAACATGTTTTAGCGACTACACACTGCCTGAGGGCAGGCTAGATCTAAGAACACAGATCTTGAAGTGGATCGAGCCATGGGTCGGGATATACTCACCGGAAGAAGTTCTTATAACAAATGGCTGCCTTGAGGCGATTAATCTTGCTCTGTCTGTTTTTTGTAAACCACAAGATATTGTGGCCGTTGAGTCTCCTTGCTACTTTGGAATGATCAGAGCTCTGAAGTCTCAAGATTTACGTGCTGTAGAAATAAACACAGATCCTAAAGACGGGATAGATCCGGAATGCCTTCGCAAGCAAATTAGAAAGCATAATATAAAGGTTTTGATTTCCACTGCAAATGCCCAAAACCCACTTGGGTTCAGCATGAGTGATGAGCGTAAGAAAGAAGTTTTAAAAGTTTGTGAAAGTGAAGGTGTGCGCATTATTGAGAATGATGTCTATGGTGATGTTAACTATAGTAAGGTCAGGCCTAAAACCTACAAATACTTTGATCGAAAAAATATTGTAACTTACTGCTCTTCCTTTTCTAAGACACTAGGACC
>JAGSHJ010000399.1 GCA_023954595.1 Bacteriovoracaceae bacterium
AATACTTAAGATTAGATTAATACCCCTCTATTTTACTCAAATATTAGAACACTCTTTTTGCGACATTAAAGTTTTCCGAACACATTCCGTTAAGCTTAGTGAACCAAAGCTCAAGGAAAAGAGTGATGAGAATATCCTGCAATTATTTTATTTTGGCGATTTCATGCCTACTTATTTCGATGCCTCAAGCGTTCTCTAGGGAACACCAGATTTATTCTGTAGAGGAAGAAGTACCAATGGGTTATGAGAACGAAACACTTAAGAAGAACTACTATGTAAACATTGGTGAGAACCAAGGCGTTACTAAAGGTACAACTCTAAACGTATTTAGAATTATCTCCAAACTCAACCCATACGAAAACCAAAAGCGAGTTAATCACCGAATTAAAATCGGAGAACTCAAGGTTCTTCACGCTGATGAAGAAGCAGCAATTGGTGCGATTCAACTTCTTAATAAAGGAGATGACACTCCTTTATTTGAGATAGAGAATTTTATGATTGGAGATCATGTAAGCGTTAACATCAGCAATTAAAAATTGCTTTGGCCTTAACATACTCACAAATCAAGACTCCATTTTGGCAGTCCAAAATCTTTGCACTTATCAGGTACTCATCACAAGGTTCGAATTCGCCACCTTGAACTCTCAACCTTGTGACTCTTCTACCTTCAAACCAACCACGGAAGTGAAAGTCATAGACACCATTTGAATGTTTTTTTAAGCAGACTGAAATAATATAAACTTTTTTATTCAACATAGCTTTAGATGGGATTCAATATACGCCCAATTAAGGTTAGAATAAGTTATTGTTTTTAAACAATTGCACCTCAGTGCATAAAACGAATGACCTAGGACAAGAGGTATAATGAAACTCAAAAAGCGCTCTATTGGCGACTTATTCTTAAAGAGAGTTCAGCTCTCTAGTGAAGACAACTCAGTTGGTTGGATTGAAGACGACATCATTAAATTTATTGATTACCAACAATATAAGAACACTGTTGAGACACTTGCTCTCGCTTTAAAGAAACACGGTATCAAACGCCAGGATAAAGTTGCAATTCTTGGCAACACAACTAAAGAGTGGCACTTTTGTGACCTCGCTCTATTGTGCTCTGGAAGTGTTGTTGTACCTATCTATCACACATATACCGGCGAAGAGATTGCTTATATCCTCAATCACAGTGAGGCGAAGATGCTAATCGTTGAAGACGAGAAGCAGCTTAAAAAGTTGGTCCCTATCATGGGGGAGCTGAAATATTTAAAACAAATTGTCATGCTCAACAAGCTTGGCGCAAATACACAGATAGAGAATCGTACTTTTTATGATTATGAAGACCTATTAATTGAAGGCAGAGACGAAGTACAATCACACCCAGACATGTTTGAGCGAATTATTGAAGAGACACCTGAGTCCGATATCGCCAGCATTATCTACACAAGTGGAACAACTGGTGAACCTAAAGGTGCTGTTATAAAGCAAAGCGCACTTACCCAGATGCTTTTAAATGTTAAGAAATTCTCTCATCATGCATTTGCAACTAAAGACCGTGCCCTAACCTTTCTGCCTCTGTCACACGTATTTGGAAGAACAGACTCACTTCTACCTTTAATCTTTGGTTGGGAATGTGTTTATGCTAGGTCAATCCAAACGATCATAGATGATATTGCCCTTGTAAAACCTACGATCATGTTGTCTGTGCCAAGAATTTTTGAAAAGATTTACGCTAAAATCTTTGCTTCAGTAGAGAAAAGTAACCTTGTAAAACAACACCTTTTTGATTGGGCAATAGATAAGGCAAAAGCATATTTTAATGAAATAGACCGAGACAAAACACCTTCAACAAAAACAATTCTGCAATACCAACTGGCCTATCAATTAGTATTTAGCAAAATCTACAATATGTTTGGAGGCAGAATCAGATACTTCATCTCTGGCGGGGCCCCTCTTTCAGTTGAAATTATTCAATTTCTTCGCTACTCAGGCCTCACGATTTTAGAGGGCTACGGACTTACTGAAACAATAGCTCCGTGCGTGTTGAATCCATTTTCCAAACAACTTCCTGGAAGTGTAGGTCAGCCTCTGGGAGATGTTCAAATTAGTTTTGCACCAGACAAAGAGATTCTCATTAAATCTGACGCTCTATTTTCTGAGTATTATAAGAATGAAGAAAAGACAAAAGAAGTTATAGATTCTGACGGTTGGTTTCACACAGGTGATATTGGAGAATTTACTAACGACGGTTATCTAATGATCACTGATCGAAAAAAAGACATTATTATCACCTCTGGCGGTAAAAATATTGCACCTCAAAAAATTGAAAATCTCGCAAAGCTTCAGCCCCACATCGCTCAATGTATTTTAATTGGGGATAAAAGAAAGTACCTCACGGCCCTAATCGCAATAGAAAAAGAGGACTTCCAAGCTGAACTTGCTCAACTTGGAATCTCAACAGATCTAGATCTGGCAGAAATTGTGGCCCGCCCAGAGATCCATGAAATAGTTAGTTCTGAGCTTGAGGCAGTAAATGGCCAACTTGCACGCTTTGAAACCATAAAAGAGTATTATTTACTCCCTACAGAGCTAACTACTGATAATTACTTAACTCCTTCTTTAAAAGTGAAGAAGAAGAAGCTTATTTCGGATTATGAGTCGGAAATAGACGCAATGTACCAAGATTAGATTTTGACATTTTCCCCGAACAGCTTTATAAATTGATGTTTAATTGAATAAATTATAAGAGGTGCTTAATGGCTCGTGTAACAATCGAAGATTGCCTAGAAAAAGTAGAAAATAGATACGAATTAGTTCACTTAACTGCAAAAAGAGTTAAGCAACTTAGAGAAGGTGCAGACTCTCTTGTTCGTAGTAAGAACAAAGAAGTAGTTACTGCTCTTAGAGAGATTGCTGCTGACAAAGTAACTCACGCTCCTCTTGAAGAATACGATTCTGAAGAATTTTAAGATTTCATTTCTTGATATTAAAAAGGCCGGATTTACCGGCCTTTTTTTTTGTCTATTTTCTTAGTGCGATTTTTAAAACTTCGTCGAAGTGCTGAACAGGATAAAACTTCATTCCCTTTCTATGTCTATCAGGAACTTCTCTTAAATCCTTTTCGTTTTGATGAGGAAGAATTATTTCTTTAATACCTGCTCTTTTAGCTGCAAGTACTTTTTCTTTAATTCCACCAACAGGAAGGACTTTTCCAGTTAGGCTCAATTCCCCAGTCATGGC
>JAGSHJ010000420.1 GCA_023954595.1 Bacteriovoracaceae bacterium
AACAATTCTTGATTCATCACAAATTCATAATCAAATAATTTCAAGAAGTGATATCACTCACCTCTCTTTAGTCAGTACTCAACTTCAAAGAATACTAGAAAGAAAGGAAGCTATTTTTAGTGCTAGAAAACTAAAAGGTATTATTCTTGGTGGAGCAAAAACACCTATCCCGATCTTACAAAGGGCCATTAAACAAGGAATAAACCTTTCAAATAGTTATGGCCAAACAGAAAGCTGTGCACAAGTCTTAGCGACACCTCTAACACAAGATTTAAATGTCCTGCAATCAGTAGGAACACCGCTTCCCTACCGTAGGGTTTTAATAAAAGAAGGTCGAGTAGTGATCTCAGGAGATACTGTTGCGATTGGAATACATGGCGAACGAAATTTTCAATCAATTATTGAAACTACAGATCTTGCACACATTGATAGCAATGGAAACTTCTCTATCGATGGAAGATCCGACGACATCTTTATTAGTGGAGGAAAAAATATAAACCCACATGAGATAGACTCTGCGCTCTTAAATCATGGAGCGATAAATATAGCTAAAACTTTTAAGGTCAATGACGATGTTTATGAAAAAAAAGCATGTGCATTAATTGAAGTTAACTCTGAGCAAGACAGTAACGAGCTGAAGATTTTCTTAAAGAACGAACTCCCTTCTTACAAAGTACCTAAGGTCTTTTTACAAACATATAACTGTGACTATTTCAAAAAAGGTATAAAGCTTAATAAAAAATTAATAGAAGAAGTGGGTGAATCTCTTTCCTTTTTAAACTCTAGAGGTCTCAGTACTTATATTATAGGAGATTTTAGCAAGCCTTTACTTGTCGTTTTTCACGGATTTATGGGTTCTCATATAGACTTTAAGTTTATTACTGATCGCTTTTCTAAGGATTTTCTCATAGCTCTTATTGATCTTCCAGGTCATGGAGACTCTATCGATCACAGCTTTAAAGACTGGTCAGATTTCTCACGACACCTCGAAGAAGGCCTAAATTCTTTAGATCAAGACATTAACCTACTTGGATACTCCATGGGAGGTAGAGTTGCACTGGAACTTGCTTTTAAAATAAATAAATTAAAAACCTTAACTTTAGAATCTGCAGGACCTGGTCTTATTCTTGAAAAAGAGAAGGTCAAGAGACTAAAACAAGATAAAGAACTCTTCAAGTTAATCAAAAACCAAGATGACTTTAACCGGTTTTTAGATAAGTGGTATGCCATGAATATCTTTAAAGGAATAAAAGAAACATCGGACTATAAATCTATAATCAATAAGAAGTATGAATCAATCAAAGGCTACCAAGAATCTCTTGTCTTCTTTTCTGTTGCTAAGCAAAAAGACTATAGAGGGCATATCTCAGAAATAGCATCTAAAACTCATTTTATATTTGGCCATATGGACAAGAAATACACGGCCTTTGCTCTTGAACTTAACGAGAAAGGTGTCACGATTCATGGAACTAGCGAGGCATCCCACAATGTTCACGCCTACTGTAAAAACAAGTACTTAGAGACATTACAAAGCACATTACTCAAGTAATTTACTAGAGTATCCGATATGCTACTCATGGCAGATATAAAATCACTTGATAGAACATTAAGAACCAACAACTCAGCTACAAAGAAGATAGTTCATGAGCTGACTGAAATTCGTAAGGCCTTGCATGATACAGATCGAAGACTCGTTCTTGAAAGTCTAGAACCACATCAAACACGAAACTCTCCTTATTTACCAGATCGAGATTATTCAAATCAACTTGCGGTCAAAGGGAACGCAGAAGAAACCGCATGGAAAGAAGTTCCAACCTATGAGTCACAGCGCAACGACCTAGTAGAAACGGGTGTTACAAAGACTGGCGATAGTTATGTTGTGGTGAATCAAAAAAAGCTCAATATTATCTGACAAAATTAACATCTTCTGACATCTAACTGTTTTTACACATTTTTATTGGCCAAAGCATCTTTGATTTGGAAAAATTACTACCTAATAAAGAGATAGCATCAGGGAGATACGATGAAGAAGATGGCAATGATGGCCCTAATTAGTGTACAGGTTTTCGCAATGAACAAATCTATTTGCGGAATGAATGATGACAGAATTCCATCGGACGTAGCTCCAATTGGTAGACTTCTTGATTCAAGAACTGGAAGCGGTGGTTGTACTCTTACAATGATCTCTAAAGGATGTGCAATATCTGCAGGACACTGTAAGTCTGTTTTAAAGGTAGCTGAATTCAACACTCCAATGTCTAGAGGTGGAAATATTCAACACCCGGATTCTAAAGATGTTTACGATATCGATCAATCTACAATTGAATACGCAAATAATGGACCAGGTGATGACTGGGCTGTATTTAAAGTAAAAGTAAATGACATTACTGGACAATTTGCCGGTGAAGCTCAAGGTTATTACCCAGTTCTACTTACTAGCCCAAAAGTTGGGACAGAACTAAGGATTACTGGTTACGGTCTTGATAGAAGTGAGCCAACTAAGAACCTTTCTCAACAAACAAACACAGGAAGCCTAGCTTCAATTGGTACAGGTGATGTTTGGCAAGGAAGAGCAAAGTCTAGACTTACTCACGGTGTAGACACAATGGGTGGAAACTCTGGTTCTACAATTGTAATCGAAGAAACAAATCAAATCATAGGTATTCATACTCATGGTGGTTGTGGAAGAACTGGTGGAGCAAACCAAGGAACAGCAATCTCTAAGCATAAGAAACTTATGCAAGCGATTAAAAGCTGTCTAGCATCTGAATAAATCTCTCAAATTTATTATATATAAAAAAGGCCCTCTTAAATAGAGGGCCTTTTTTTTTAGTTCTTTAATGAGTCCTTGGCCTTTTCAACCGCTGAATAATCGAGCCCTAGCTCTTCAACAGCTTCCTTAATTAACCCAGGATTAGACATCACCATGCCCATAATCTGCTGTAGCTTTTCTGGTGCAAGACCAAGTTTAGAAATGACACCCATGGCCGCCATTGG
>JAGSHJ010000166.1 GCA_023954595.1 Bacteriovoracaceae bacterium
TGATCTAAGTATCAATGACAACCTTATTCTTGCAAATGCGCTTTATCTTAAAGAGCAGGGTGAGGAGTGTGTAGTCATCAGTAAGGATATAAACCTTAGGCTTAAAGGTGACGCTCTTGGGTTGAAGGCCGAAGATTACGAAACAAGCGAAATCACTATTGAAGAGCTTTATTCTGGGCAAAGAAACTTTGAAGTTACTGCTCAAAGGTTAACTGATTTTGAACAAAACAGATTCCTAGAACTAAGCGAAGCAGAACAAAAACAATTCTATCCAAATGAATATATGATTGTTCATGAAGAGAATAACCCTCAAAGAAGACAACTAGGAAGATACTATGCCAAGAAAGGCGGTATCGTGCCTCTTATTAAGTCGAGAGAGGGGATCTGGGGAATATATCCTAAAAATGTTGAACAGCAATTTGCATTTGACGCTTTATTGAATAATGAAATTAAGCTTGTAAGCTTAGTAGGTAAGGCCGGAACTGGTAAGACTCTACTCGCTATCGCTGCAGGTCTTGAATGTGCAATTACACAACAACAATTTTCTAGAGTATTAGTCTCAAGGCCAATTGTACCTATGGGAAGAGACCTTGGTTTTCTACCAGGTGATGTTAACGAAAAACTTGGCCCTTGGATGCAGCCTATTTTTGATAATATTGACTTTCTTTTTGGAGGTCAGAGGGCGAATAATCAGGCAACAACGTGGGATGAGTTAATTAACGAAGGGCTCTTACATGTTGAACCACTGACTTACATCAGAGGTCGTTCACTTCCAAACCAGTATATGATTGTAGATGAGGCCCAAAACCTGACTCCACATGAAATTAAAACGATTATCACTAGAGCTGGTGAAGGTACAAAAATTGTCCTAACAGGTGATAGTGAACAGATTGATAATCCTTACTTGGATTCATTGAACAATGGTCTTGTGTATTCAATCGATAAGCTTAAGAACGTTGATATTGTCGCACACACTAAGTTACAGCAAGGTGAGCGTTCACCACTTTCAGAAATTGCTAGTGAGCTGTTGTAATTAGATTATGTTCGTCAGCGAAAGAGATTATCAAAGAAAACATCTAAGAGCTCCTTACAAAGAGGAGGTCTTATATGTTGATGAAGACTTTGTATTCAAAGCTCGAGCTATGAATATTTCTGAGGGAGGGCTCTTGCTAGATCAAGTCCCTCACTTTCCAGAGCCAGGTAAGTTTGCTCCTTTGATGATCTCATTACCGCAATACCCATATTTTAAGAACTTCTCCCTAGAGAAGTTAAAGTCTTTCAGCTCTGATATTTTTCCAAAAAAGATATTAAGACTCAGATGTGAGGTTGTTAGGAAAGAGGGTGTTAAGTCAAAGCTTGACCAAATCTTCACCTCTAGAATTGGTGCTCGCTTTGTTCAAGTTGATGCAAAAACAAAGAAAACTATTTCTGAATACGTGGATGTATTTGCAAGTAACCTTATCTATCTACAGGTTTTAATCGATAATATTAGCTCTGAAGAGCAAGGTTTAGAGAAGGTTAGGGCCTTGTCTGAAATATTAAATTACGATCCTGAGATGAAAATTTCTCAATTACGCCGAGATGTGCACCAAGACTACTTGTCTTTGCAGTGGCTCTAGTTCTTAGAATCAATTAATTTTGTGATTAGTTCTCTTTGGAAATCCAAAAACTCGCTGTAGTCAGCGAGCTTTTCACTTATGTCTTCTTCTCTGTCGATACTTTCAAGTATTATTTTATGGAGGATCTCTAGTCTTAAACAGTTGTTGGTGAAGTCGTGTTTAAGTTTACCCTCCATGGACTGACCTAGTGGTAGGTTGGACCCATGTCCATTTTAGATTTTAGGTTGTCTGCAAAACAGCTAATCTGCTCTGACATACCTTGCTCATTTACGCGAGTTGCAAGTTCTTCCATAAGCATGGCACCCTTTAGAAGAAATTCATCCTCAAGGTTGTCCTCTTTCATTCTCTCTATAATGTAGTTGGCCTCATGGCGCAATTCACCAAGTTTGAGTTTTCCGAGGTAGCTTTTGAACTCGCTTTCTTTTCGCTTAAAATAAATTTCTTCTCTCTTCTCTGCTAGTGAAACAACTTTTTTCATCAACGTACTCCCTTCGCCCTTCGCGTCTTCCCCTCTATAATAAGCAATGATTGCGCCAATCCCTCAAAAGGCGCATGCTCAAAAAACTCTTAAGTCTAAAGGGTTATAGATACAGGAAAACGCTTATACAAGCGTCTAAGAGCCTATATTTAGGGGATTGTAATCTTTACTGTTAATAAGGCGCGAAAAACGAGAAAAAAATACACCGTCATTGTGTCACCGGCAATGAATGCCGGAGTAATTTTGGCACTGATTCTAAAAAGCACAGGCAAAGGCCGTCTAAGATATATCAATTGACATAAACTCAATATAAGTTATTAATTTAGCTATGTTTTACCCGCTAAAAAAGCTGACTTCTAGGCAAAATATTTCTCAAGTTTATCACCTAAAAATCCGATTAATACGATTGAATAAATCAACAATGAAAAAGAGGTATCAATGACAGCCCCTAAAATGTACATCCCTAATCCTGTAGTTATTGAGCAAACCGCCCGCGGAGAGCGTCAATACGATATATATTCAAGACTACTTCTTGATAGAATTATCTTCCTTGGAACAGAAGTTAACGACACTGTAGCAAACCTTTTGATTGCTCAGATGTTGTTCTTGGAGCAAAACGACTCTGAAGCTCCAATTCACTTTTACATCAATAGTCCTGGTGGAAGTGTTTACGCGGGCCTTGGTATCTACGATATTATGCAACACATCTCTTGTCCTGTTTACACTTACTGTGTAGGCCTTGCAGCATCAATGGGTTCACTTCTATTGGCAGCTGGCGAGAAAGAGAATAGATACGCTCTACCGCATAGTAGAATTATGATTCACCAACCACTTGGTGGAGCTAGGGGACAAGCTTCTGATATCGAAATTCAAGCAAGAGAAATTCTAGACTTGAAACAACAACTTACACAAATTTATGTGGACCATACTTCAACTGGTAAGACATTTGACGAGTATGAGCTGGCAATGGATAGAGATAGATACTTGAATCCAGGGCTTGCTAAAGAAATGGGCTTAATTGACAACATTATCAAGCCGAAAGGTAAATCAAAGTCGAAAGAAGAATAGACAAATAAATAGAGATTTTTGAAGGAAGCTTATGAGTAACAAGAAAGAAAGCGGAAGCTACGGAACATTACACTGCAATTTTTGTGGGAAGTCTCAAAAAGAGGTCAAGAAGCTGATCGCTGGACCTGGAGTCTATATCTGCGACGAGTGTATCGAACTTTGTAACGATATTATCTATGAAGATTCAGTTAAGTCTGTATCTAAAACGTCTTTGGACAATGTTCCTAAGCCTCATGAGATAAAAGAGCATTTGGACAATTATGTAATTGGACAAGAGCGTGCAAAGAAAATTATCTCTGTTGCTGTTCATAACCACTATAAGAGAATTTCTCACCGTCCAGCCTCTAAAGGGGACGAAGTAGAGTTGGCAAAATCAAATATTCTTCTAGCAGGACCAACTGGTTCAGGGAAGACGTTGCTTGCACAATCTCTAGCGAAATATCTTAATGTTCCTTTTGCTATTGCAGATGCCACTTCATTAACTGAGGCCGGCTATGTAGGGGAAGATGTAGAGAACATTATTTTACACCTTCTTCAAAGTTGTGATTACGACATCGAAAGAGCTCAAAGAGGGATCGTTTATATTGATGAGATCGACAAGATTGCCAAAAAATCTGAAAACCCTTCTATCACTAGAGATGTCTCTGGAGAAGGCGTTCAGCAGGCACTTCTAAAGCTTATAGAAGGTACTGTGGCAAGTGTTCCGCCAAAGGGTGGGAGAAAGCATCCACAGCAAGAGTTCTTGCAAGTTGACACCAGTAACATTCTTTTCATTGTTGCAGGAGCATTTGTAGGCCTTGATAAAGTTATTGAGCAAAGACAAAATAAGAAACCGGCCCTAGGACTAGCAGCTTCTACTAAGAAAGATGCAAAAGTTGAAAAATCTGCGATTGAGCAGATGGGTGGTATCGAACCAGAAGATTTATCAAGATACGGGCTGATTCCAGAATTTATTGGACGTCTACCTGTTAACGCGATGTTGGAAGAACTTGACGAAGAAGCTCTGATGCAAATTCTAACAGAGCCAAAGAATGCGATCACTAAACAATACAAAAAATTGTTTGATTTCGATGGCCTAGAGCTTGAATTTGAAGTGGATGCATTGCGTGAAGTTGCTAAGACTGCGATTAAGAAGAAAACTGGTGCCAGAGGGCTTCGTTCGATTCTAGAGCAGACAATGCTTGATGTTATGTATGAAATTCCGGCAAATGAGAAGATTGGAAAGTGTGTAGTTACAAAAGATTCTATCCTTGGAAAAGAAAGACCAAAATTAATTGAAGGGGAAAGAAAAAAAACTGAACCGACAAAGTCTTCTATTAAATCGGCCAAAGACATTGAAAATGCGTCGTGAGGTCTGAATAATTTACCGAATATCTTCGTAGTGTAAGATAAAAAAAGGGCTTAGGAGTTTTTTTCCTAGGCTTTTTTTTTGACCTAAATTCCGTTTTAGGTCACAATAAATGTAGTAGCCGGTTACGTCCAGAACCGGTTTTTTGTAGTAGATCATGCGCAGGAGGTGCTATGACGGACAAGAAGTCATCGAACACAAAAAACTACCCCTTATTGCCTTTGCGGGATGTTATTATCTTTCCACACATGGTGGTTCCACTATTTGTAGGGAGAGAGAAGTCAATCGCAGCACTTGAAAAGGCGGCTAAGAACGGCAATGAACTGTTCTTGGTAACTCAAAAAGACGCAAGCGTCTTAAATCCAGAAAGAGAAGATGTTTATGATATTGGCACGGTTGTCAACATCATCCAAATGCTTAGGCTTCCTGATAACACTGTAAAGGTGTTAATTGAAGGAAAGCACAGAGCTTCAATTAAAGATTTTGAATGCAAGACTGAAGGCTACTTTGCTGACGTTGAGCAATGCGCAGATGAAGCGATGGACGAGGTTGAACTTGAGGCCGTCGTAAGAAGCGTTAAAAATATCTTTGAGTCTTATGTAAAACTGAATAAAAGAATTCCACCAGAATTGTTGATGAGCATCTCTTCAATCACTGATCCTTCTAGACTTGCTGACATTATTGTTGCGCACTTAACTATGAAGATCCCTGAGAAGCAAGAGATCTTGGACGCTACTAACGTTCAAAAAAGACTGCAACTTCTTCTTGAAAAAATGCAAGGGGAGATTGAGGTCATCAACGTGGAGAAAAAAATACGTTCTCGCGTTAAGCAGCAGATGGAAAAATCTCAAAAAGAGTACTATCTGAACGAGCAGATGAACGCTATCCAAAAAGAGCTTGGCTCTAAAGACGATGGCAAAGGAGAGCTTGGCGAAATGGAAGACAGATTGGCCAAGAAGAACATGCCTGAAGAGGCTAAAGAAAAAGTTGCTAAAGAGATTAAGAAACTTAAGTCTATGTCTCCAATGTCTGCCGAAAGCGCAGTTGTTAGAAACTATGTTGATTGGATGTTGAACCTTCCATGGGATGAGTACACTGAAGACGACAATAGTGTTAAGCACGCAAAGAGTGTGTTGGATGACGAGCACTTTGGTTTAGAAGATGTAAAAGAAAGAATCTTGGAATACATGGCGGTAAGATCTTTAGTTGAAGATCCTGAAAAAGGCAACGGTACTATCCTTTGTCTAGCAGGCCCTCCAGGTGTTGGTAAGACATCAATCTGTAAGTCACTGGCTGAATCCATGAACAGAAAATTCGTAAGAATTTCTCTAGGTGGTGTAAGAGACGAAGCAGAGATTAGAGGTCACAGAAGAACTTATGTTGGCGCTATGCCAGGTAAGATCATCCAAGCTATGAAAAAAGCTGGAAGTGGTAACCCTGTTGTTCTTTTAGATGAGATCGACAAGATGAGCAATGATTTTAGAGGTGACCCAGCTTCAGCAATGCTAGAAGTTTTGGATCCAGCTCAGAATAAAAACTTTGCAGACCACTACGTGGAAGTAGAGTATGACCTTTCAAAAGTTATGTTTGTAATGACTGCGAATGACATCTCTAAAATCCCTGGACCACTAAGAGATAGAATGGAGATTATCCACCTTGCTGGTTATACTCCACATGAGAAACTACAAATCGGTAAGAAGTACTTGGTTAAGAAAGCGGTTGAAAACCACGGTCTTGGAAAGTACCCGGTAAACATCTCTGACAATGTATTTATGCATATTATCCGTGGATACACTAAAGAAGCGGGTGTTAGAGAGCTTGAAAGACTTGCAAACACAATTGCTAGAAAGATTGCTACAGACGTTGTTACTAACGATGTAGAGCAAGGCAAGAAGTACAACGTGACTATGAAGTCTGTTGAAAAATACCTTGGCCCTTGGAAATTTGAGAGTAAATCCGTAGAGGAGGAAGCTCAAATTGGTCTAGTGAATGGTCTTGCTTGGACAAGTGTAGGCGGCGAAATCTTGAACATCGAAGTTGTTACAGTTCCTGGAAACGGAAAGATTCAGGTTACTGGTAAGCTTGGAGAAGTAATGCAAGAGTCTGCTAAAGCAGCACTAAGCTATGTTAGAAGTATCAGTGATAGACTTCAGGTTGATCACGAATGGTATAACAAAAATGATATCCATATCCATGTTCCAGAAGGTGCAACACCTAAA
>JAGSHJ010000126.1 GCA_023954595.1 Bacteriovoracaceae bacterium
AACATAATCAATAGTGGAGACGATATTAACTTCACTCTCCAAGCTACTGCTGTAACAGGAGATGGAACCCTTATTCCAAGTATTGCGGCCAGTGCAGTCCAAACAACCCTTGGAGCTAATAATTCAATCTCAACAGCAACTGATAATTCAGTGACTTTTAATACTATTATTACAGTCACTATTAACCAAGCAGGAGCTCAGGCTGATCCAACTTCAAGTTTACCAATCTCTTTTGATGTTGTTTTTGAAGAAGCGATCAATGCCGCAACATTTACGACAGCAGACATTACTCAAAATGGGACGGCAACTGGACTTACTTGGAGTATTGTTAACAGTGGAGATGATACGAATTTCACTCTTCAAGCAACTGCCATCACAGTGGATGGGACTGTTGTTCCAAGTATTGCCCTTAATCTTGTTCAAACTAGTTATGGAGCCAACAACTCTGCATCAACGGCTACAGATAATTCTGTATCTTATGTTCCTCCATTTAGCGTAACTGTTAATCAAAAAGGTGCTCAAGCCGATCCAACTTCTTCTTATAATGTAGAGTTCGATGTTGTTTTTTCTGTGGCCATTAATGCGGCTACTTTCACTACGGCTGATATCACTCAAAATGGAACCGCCTCTGTTGTCACATGGAATATAATTAATTCTGGAGACGATACAAACTTCACTCTTCAGGCCACAAATGTTTCCGTGCAAACAAATGGAACAATTGTTCCTAGTATTGCTGCTGACCTTGTTCAAACAAGTGGAGGATCAAATAATCTTATTTCAACAAGTACCGACAATTCAGTTCAATTTAATTTTGCGACTGTTCTCGCTTGGAGTGTAACCAGCTATGACTTTGGAACTCCAGGGGCCAATGTCAGTCAGAGATTTACGGTCACAAATATTGGCTCTGTAACCTCCGGAACAATGGCTATTACAAGGTCTTCAGGGAATGGAGCCAAGTGGTCTATTCTTAATGATTTTTGTACAAGTACATTAGTTCCAACCGAAAGTTGTACTGTTGATGTTGAATACAAAGGTGCAGGTAACCCTTCAGGTAATCATGCAGCAACTTTCCAAGCATCCGATGGAATTGTAAATGCTATTCCTGACCTAAGTTGCACAGGGGTCACACCATGATAAGGAAAAATATGAAAAATGGATTATTCATTTTGCTTCTCTTTATGAGCTCTAATCTCTTAGCTAATCAAGCAGAGATAGATACATGTAACTCTCAAGCCCAGTTGTATGGTCAACCCTCTGGAGGTTCACAAATCAACGGTACTTGTTACGATTTATTTAACTCTTCTGCTGAGTTAAAAAATAAAGATATTAGTGAAGATTCTAGTTTAGAAGTTTTTGGTCACGGAAATATTATTTTTACTCGTTATTTTGATGGGACACTAACACATAAATATAATCATGCAGGAGATCAAACGAGACTTGATGGAACTATCCATCACCTCCATTTAGATGTAACCAATAATAGAATCATTGGTTTGATTGGAAATACGAAGGCCATTTATACATGGAAAATTAATGAAGGAGGGAATCTTGCTCCGACAGGACGACTCACAAATACTACTGCCATAGACTCAGCAACCGCAGTATCCTTAGATGAAGTTAATGCTCAGTTAATTGTTATTCACAGTGCTGATGCCAAATTAACTTTCTATAACCAGCTTGCCTGTGTTGACGGAAAGTCCATAGAACATCAATTTGATATTAAAAGAACTCTATCAGGAGCGAACACAAACTTTGTCACACCTGTAGATGCGATAGTTTCAACTTCTAGAAGTGAGCTTTATGTTATTGACTCAAACTTAAATCAAATCCTTGTCTTCAATGCCAATGCATCAGGTGATGTTGCACCAATCAGAAGTATAGATGTCACAGGACTGGGAACGGTTGTAAAAATTGATTATTTACCAACTTCGGATAAGCTCAAAGTAACAGATAGCACTGGAACTTCCGCTGAGTTTAATCCATAACCTTTTGGCCCATCAAACAAGCGTCCTTACTCTTTAAGGCCTTACAAGATCTCTCTAAGATCTTTATTGAATAGTCAGTATCACCTTTCCAAAAATGATAAACAATATTACAAAAAGGAGCGAAAGATCGCTCCATACAGTAATGATTTGTGATGGCCTTCGCAATTATTGGGTCATTCCCTTCTCTATCGATAAGATTCTTTACTAAATCTGCACATCTAGTTGCTTTAACTTTATCATTTAAATTATCTTCACATTTTTTCCAAAACTCATCAGCAAACTCACTCGCTCCATCAAGTTTATAAGTTTTATAATAAAGTTTTGTTATAGGATGGCGAATTTCCATATCTTCTACGAGAGCCGCATTGGCAACATCAGCCTTTCTCATTCCGGGAAAATATTCTTTGATGTTGTTACGGTTTAAATAAAGAAAGAGAAGCACAAATATCAAAAATGGCCACATGGAGATTTTTAATTGTTTAGGGCGGGTCTTAAAGTCCCTTTGATGATCTTTTCTCATAGTAATATTATCGTAAAAAGCTACGGTTAAAACAAGTTAGTCGTCTTTAAGAAGTAACCCAAGAACATCTGGACCAGAGTTAGCCTGGGCCACAACCATTTGTGCAGCATTCGCCATGACTTTCCCACGGGTAAAATTAGAAACCTCTAGGGCATAATCTAGATCTTCATAGCGAGATCTGGCACTAGTGGCATTGAGTTTTTGATTTTCAAGGTTACTTGATGCACTCGTCAGTCTTGACTGCAGAGAACCTAGCTTCGCCCTTGAGCTCGAAACCTCTTTAAGTGCATAATCAATTTTATCGATTGAAGAAATTGATGAGATATGGGTAGAAAGAGAGGCATCAAAGATCCCTAGAGCGTCAAGGGTTTGAACCATTTCTACCATGTTAAGCTCAATTACATCATCTTTAGAACCAGAGGTGCCGACCTGAATTTCAAGCTTTTCAATAGAGGCATCAAAGAACTTGTTTTTCATAAAGCGAACGCTGTCTGCATTTCTAGCTACTTCATCCTTTAACTGCTCGAATTCCTGTCCAAGATAGCTTCTTTCGGTACTTCCTACGGTATCTGTTGCTGCTTGGATATTAAGTTCGCGCATACGGGAGAGAATGCTTTGAACTTCAGAAAGACCACCCTCGGCCACTTGGACCATAGAGACGGCATTATTAGTATTTCTAATAGCTTGCGAAAAAGATTTAACTTGGGAATTAAGTTTTGAGGCGATAGAGAGTCCTGCTGCATCATCTGAAGCTTTGGTAATTCTCTTGCCGGACGACATCTTCTCAACTGAAGACGACACCTTTTCGGTGTTTTCTTTTAAATTTTTGTGTCCGACAAGTGCAGCAATGTTAACGCTTGTACTTGTTTTCAAAATAGCAAACTCTCCCACTCAACTATTCGGCAGAAATAACCGAATACTTTAGTCGGTTTTCGAGCGCAACACGTTGTTTTTATGGCAATTTTTCTTTACAATTAAGAATATCAGGCAATCCTGACCAAACTGCTATTTTCTGGCCGACATGTTAAAATCTTGAAATGAAGACCAACGGTCACAGTGAAACATATTTTATTTATTTCTTTTTTGTATTTTTTTGTACTCAGGAAGTCTTTGCGGCCAAACTTCCTTCTCGCTCTAGGTACGAACTCACCGTTGGCTATGCGACTACTAAATTTAAAGAAGAGAGAAATTTTGGTTCAGTTATACCAGAGGCCCAAAAGCAAACGGGTCTTGATTACGCTTTCACTTGGCAGCTATTTTTAATTCCACCTTGGTTTGATATGGAGTTAAAAGCAGAACTGACAGATGGTTCTCAAAGTACAACAGATCCAACTGGTCACCAACTCAAGTGGACAGAGCTCACGGCCAAAACAGGTTTTACCTTTCCCCTTCTTTTTGAAAGATTTGGATTTAGAATTGCCGCAGAATATTTCTATTTGAAAAATATGGATCCTTGGGATCAGTTCTCACTTCAATTCAATAATGCAACTCAAGTTTATCCAGAGTTTGTATTCTTTCCGACTGGGTATCACACAGATATAAATTACAATTTTTACTTAAAAAAACCTTTAGTGAATGTAAATTACGACGGAGATGAGCTTTCGACCGGTGTTGTTTTTTACATTCCTCTTGGTGGAAAATCGGGTCTAAAGTATCCGCTCTACACCTATCAAAAAGCACTAATATTTAGAATCGACTACACAAAGTTGGATATAAACTTAGGTTCACCGTCTCGCTACAATCATTATTCTCTCGAGAGAACAACAGTCTCAATCGGCTTTAATTTCTAAAAAAAAAGCCCACAATAAGTGGGCCTTTCTATAATTTATTAATTTAAATATTTAAATTATTTTGCTCTAAATCTTAAACCATTTCCAAAAGTTCTTGATCCGATCTCGTAAAGAGAAGCTGCATCAACAGCTTTACCAGCAGCAGAAGTATCGTCTGAACTCATTCTCTTTTGCTTGATATTGATTTGAAAAGTTTCAGTTGCTGTCTTAGAAAGCTTAACCGCTTTTTTGAAATCAAGAACAAGCTCCTGTGAAGTTGTCTTTCTTACTAGACCTTCTTTAGCACAAGAAGTTTTTGCATTAAAAAGACCAGAGTAAATTTGTTCTGCACAGTCATGTTGACCAGCAAGAGCTTTTTCACAAACAACTTGTGTAAACTCAGGAATATCAACTTGCTTAGTTACAAATTCAACACACTTTTTTTCCATAGAATTAACAGTAAACTTTAACGTTACTTTCTTAGGTGTCTTTGCTGTTCTTTTGATCGTGATCAGTTCATTAGCAGCAGCGTTTGTTTCTTGGTTTAAAGCACCAACATTAACTGTTTTCTTGTCGAGCATAACTTCTTGACCAAAGGCCATCATTGGTAATGCCATAGCAATTAGAATGAGTTTTTTCATTTTCTCTCCCCCTGAAGGATATTTGTTCGTTTGATAACTATTGCTATCATGAAATTGAGAAAGATCACTACCTTGCTCCTTTCTATGTAATTTTTGCATTCCCCTAAGTACCTGAGATCATTAATACGCAATCCTAAAGAAAGAAGATTTAACATAAACCTGACAAAAGCCGAGCTTAGGTGACGATTCATCTCCTTTGGATTACAAAGTAATGACATAAATTGAGGAGAAACCAAATGTCCCAAATCACCATACTCTCAGCTACTTCTGGCAATAATCTCAAGTTAGCGGCAACTCTTGATGATATAGCCAAATCAAAAGGAGCTAAGACGAACTTTATTAACCTAGAAGATATGAACTTACCTCTTTACACCCCCTCAGCTGAAGAAGACGGAGTTCCCGAGAATGCAAAAAAGCTCGCAGAGCTTCTAATTGCTTCAGGAGGAATCGTATTACTGGCCCCTGAATACAACGGTTCAATTCCTCCGATCATGAGTAACGCGATCAACTGGGTTTCAAGAACTGGAGACGACTGGAGAGGAGCCTTCAATAATAAATTTGCAGTTGTGGGCACACATAGTGGTGGAGGTGGACTAAAAGTTTGCCAGGCCATGAGGCAACAACTCGAACATGTTGGTTGTAATGTTCTTGCAAGGAATGTCGTTACTAACTTTCAAAAAGAACTTAACCCAGAGTCTGCAAACGATATCATGACTAGTTTAGTGGAGCTTTCAAAGTAATGGAGACGACTCCCTATCAAATTATTGGAGAAGAGCCAGGTTTAAGAAAGTTAGTGAATCATTTCTACGACCATATGGACACTAATCCAAAAATGAAACCTCTAAGAGATATTCATAAAGGAGATCTTAATGAGATCAACGAGAAGCTCTTTGAGTTTCTCTCTGGTTGGTTTGGCGGGCCAGATCTTTATATCAAGAAATATGGTCATCCAAGAATGCGAGGGAGACATCTTCCGTTCCCTATAGGAAAAATAGAAAGAGACCAATGGCTCGTATGTATGAGAGTTGCCATGGACCAAATGAACATCGAAAAAAGTTGGGACGAACAAATATTTATGTCTTTTTATAAATTCGCAACCCATATGATTAATAAACAAGAACAGGAGAACATTCCCAATGAGCAGTGATATCTTTGATCCAGAACAATGGACAGAAGTTGAAGGCTTTAACTTTAGCGACATCACCTACCATAGAGCAAAACACCAGGGAACAGTTCGTATTGCGATCGATAGACCTGAGTGCCGAAATGCTTTTCGACCAGCAACTGTTGATGAACTTTATAGAGCTCTAGATCATGCGAGACAATCTTCAGATGTCGGAGTTGTTCTTCTAACAGGAAATGGACCTTCAAAGAAAGACGGTGGTTGGGCCTTTTGCTCCGGTGGAGATCAAAGAATTCGAGGAAAGGATGGATACAAGTATGAAGGTCAACCTGGAGAAGGAGTTGATCCTGCGAAACTTGGACGACTCCATATATTAGAAGTTCAAAGACTCATTCGTTTCATGCCTAAAATAGTGATGGCCGTTGTTCCTGGCTGGGCCGTAGGCGGAGGTCATTCTCTTCATGTTGTATGTGACATGACCATAGCTTCAAAAGAACATGCTATTTTTAAACAGACTGATCCTGATGTCGCAAGTTTCGACTCTGGCTATGGTTCAGCTTACCTTGCAAAAATGGTAGGACAAAAAAGGGCCAGAGAGATTTTCTTTCTAGGACTCAATTATTCTGCCCAGGAAGCATTTGAAATGGGAATGGTTAACAAAGTCGTTCCTCATCAAGACTTAGAGAAAGTCGCTCTCGAGTGGGCAGCTATTATGAATTCGAAGTCTCCAACAGCAATGCGTATGCTGAAATTTGGTTTCAATATGACTGATGATGGAATGGTTGGACAGCAGCTTTTTGCAGGAGAAGCGACGAGACTTGCTTACGGAACTGAAGAGGCTGCCGAAGGACGAGATGCTTTTGTTGAAAAAAGAGATCAGGATTTTTCTAATTTCCCATGGCATTACTAAAAACTAACATTGCAGCATTTGTTTTAAGTGTTCTGGTTCATTTAGTAATCATACTTCCAAACTGGGTAAGCTCAGACAAATCAGCAAAACTTGAAACTAAATATCAAAACATAAAAGTTTCTATAGTTGTAAAAGATCCAAGAGTTATAAAAGAAACTCCATCAAAATCAAAAAAGAAGTTAAAGACTAAAAAGATAGAGTCATCAAAAAAAGAGTTAACTTCAATAGTGAAGCAAGCTGGCTTAAAAACATCAAAGCCTCCAACCTATCCCCTCATGGCCAGAAAAAAAGGGTGGGAAGGATCTGTAGAGATCGCAATAAAAGTTTCCGAAAAAGGAAAGGTTGTTCAGCAAAAAGTCACAAAGAGCTCTGGCCACAAGATTTTAGATGAAGAAGCGATTAAGACAGTTTTAAACTGGTCGTTTGAACCCGCAGTTAAAAATGGCTCTCCTATTAGCTCCACTGTTTTAAAAGTAATTGAATTTAAACTTCTAGATTAATCTCAACATGCAAAAAGAGATGCAACGGGTCAGTTACACAACTGTTAGATTTACCTTATAATAACTTATGAGATTATTTAGCTATGGAACTCTGCAAGATCACGATGTCCTAAAGATTGTAGCAAGTACTGAGAAGTTCAATATTTTAGGTGCTGGAACACTTCAAGGGTTTAAGGCCCTCTATGTAGAAAATGAAGAGTACCCTATCCTCTCTCCCTGTAAGGACTCTCTTATTCCTGGAACAATAATTGATTCTATCTCAGAAGAGTTTTGGAAAAGAGTCGATTTTTTTGAGCAAAATTATGAAAAGATTGAAAAAGAAATTGCTACTGAGAACTCCTCATTAAATTGTTTTGTTTTCTCTGAAGAGTTTGGAAAGACGACTATCGGTAGAGAATGGGACTTTGTCGAATGGCAGTCTCTATACAAAGTTCCTTACTTAGAAAGGTCTAAGAAATTCATGGGTTTGTACGATAAAGGCTTAAGTGGAGTTTGGTAAGTAGCCTAAATGACGATGAGTCTTTTGTATAATTTTCACTAACTAACCTTCAATTCAATATCTGTGTTACCTAAAGTTATAAATACAATCAAATCAGGGAACTCTATGAAAACGTTAATCTTATTAGCAAGTTTAATTATCGCAACATCTAGCTATGCCTTTGAATCAGAAATGTGTAATGAAGTAAGTTCTTGGGATAAAGAAAAGTGTGAAAAGATAGTTAAAGAGAATTCCTTTGAAAAAATTCCCGTTGAATTATGTCAATATAGAGTCAGTGGTGGAGAAATGCTCAATTGTTATAAAGCAATTATGAATAAAACTTATGTTTATGATGTCATTCTTCAATGTGCAGCCTTGCACCACTACGATATCCCTTACTGCCTAGAAGAGACGGGTACTCTCGTAGAATAGACGATAAGAATAATTATAGGTAGACTATCT
>JAGSHJ010000067.1 GCA_023954595.1 Bacteriovoracaceae bacterium
CATTGCAATTAATAAAGCATTTAAAAAACTATTCAACTTCACAGATGAGCAAGTCCTAGGGAAAACAAACCATGAGCTGCTGCCATTTGAGGTTGCGGAGCAGTTTCGAAAAAATGATCTCGAAATTGTAACTCGAAAAAATGTTATTGAATCTGAGGAGAAGGCCTTTGATGATGAAGGTAAAGAACACATCTATCATTCCTTTAAGTTTCCATATTTTGATAAAGACGGAAACGTAATTGCTACTGGGGGAATTTCACTTGATATCACTGAGAAAAAAGAATTTGAAAGACAGGCCTTTCACAATTCCAAGCTAGCTTCTATTGGGGAACTCGCTGCAGGTGTTGGACATGAAATTAATAATCCGTTAACTATCATTAAAGGTTATATTGGGTCTATACAGTACAAGATGGATTCTGATGAAACCTTTGACAAAGATTCATGTCATAAATATTTAGAAAAAATAGATAGTGCTACAAATAGAATTGCAAAGATTGTTCAAGGGCTTCGAAATTTCTCGAGAATGGATAGTGAAGAGTTTAAAGACTTTGAACTATCAGAGGCAATTACCGAGTCTGCAGAGATGGTTAAGGACATATATTACAAAGAAGGTATAAATGTCTTTTTGGACTCCTCCTCAATTCTTGGTGTGCACGTCTTTGGTAGCATGGGGAAATTGCAACAAGTTTTCATGAATCTATTGTCCAATGCCAGGGATGCTACTGCCGGCAATGAGGTCCGAAGTATTCATATAAATTCATCAGTGAGACACAAGAAGGCTTACATATCAGTTAAGGATAACGGAACAGGTATCTCTAAGCATGTTCAGACTAAAATCTTTGATCCATTCTTTACTACAAAAGAAGTTAATCAGGGAACGGGGATAGGCCTATCAATTGCCCATAACATAATCGAAGAACATGGCGGCAGCTTAACTTGCGAAAGCGTTGAAGGTGAGGGGGCCACCTTTTCTATTGAATTACCCATCTCATATAAAGAGGTAGAAAAACCAAAAGATGAATCTACGCCTCATAGAACCAATAGGAACTCATTAAACATTCGTGCAATATTGGCAGATGATGAAGAGGCCATACGTCAAATCTTAACAGAGATGCTTGAAGGCCTTGGTGTAAGTGTCACCCCTGTTGGTAATGGCAGGGAGGCCTTAGAGGTTTATATGGATGATCCTGGATATGACATGATCATATCTGACATAAAGATGCCAGTAATGGACGGCACAGCTCTTTTAAAAGAAATCCGCAAAAAAACTGATCTAAAGCAACCTAAAATGGTCATGGTCACTGGTGGTATTAATATTGATTTTGAAGATCCAAGTAGTGAGTACGGCAAATTGATTGATGGATATCTCCTGAAGCCCTTTGATGAGGATGCGGTATATGATGTAATAAGAGCTGCTATGGCGAAAAACTCTTAATGTTTTTAATTCTTCACAAACACCACCAAATCTATAAAAAAATAGTTTGTATAATTTCTCCATGAACAAAGAGGAGAAAGAATGAAAAAAAACACACAAAACGACATCCTTTTCTTAGATACTCTAGTTAAACGTGAATTAAGAGTGCAAGGCGAGCGCAAAATAGTCATTGTTGATGATTGCCCAAACGCCCTTCTGTTAATGGGCCGATACCTAGAAGATTTTTCCAAGCTTAGGGTTGAAGTGTATCAAAATGTTTTTGAGGCCATGAAGAGTGTCCTGTCGGATGAGCCAGACATGATGATCATAGATGTGGAAATGCCAAAGGTTAATGGTATTGAACTTAATCGCTTCTTAAATAGAATGTCTCTTTTTAACATCCCTACACTTTTTGTCTCTCGAAACCGCAATTATAAAATAACCGCAGAGACAGGTTCTAACTGTATTTTTTTACCTAAGCCTTTAGCTAAAGAATCATTCTTGGAAAAGGTTGGGAATATCATCCCAGCTGTAGCTGCGTAATTAAATTCAAAATTATGGGTCTCGGCCCATAATTAACTTCCTAGTTTATATCTTAGATTTTTTCAAGGGATGTCTAGGTACGTAAACAGACTCTAAAATATTTTAAGTGTAGTTTCCATCTGAGTGATTATGGAAATGGTGGATCTTTAAATAAAGCTTAGGGGAGCTAGTGTCTTTATGCAGCAGGTATCTCGAATTGAACAACTTGACTCATTACGAGGTATTGCAGCTTTAAGTATCGTTTTTTTGCACTTCTCATCCTATTTGTTTCCTAATACAGGTGAAATTATTTCAGGATACACGCCAATCCTTCGTAGAACATACCTTTTTGTGGATATGTTTTTTATCCTAAGCGGGTTCGTTCTTACTCTAAATTATCATAACGTCTTTAAAGAACTTAATGTTGGGAAAACTTATTGCAAGTTCCTATTCAAGAGGCTTTTGAGAATCTATCCCTTACATTTTGCTACCTTGATAATACTCGCCTTTGCTCATTATTTTATATACCCTCTGTGGCCAGAAATTCCTCAAGATGAATTCCAGGTAATTAAAAATGAATTCTCCCTTTTAACGAATTTCTTTTTAATTCACTCTTCAGGGCTTGGAGATGGTGGCTGTTATAATTGCACTAGCTGGAACTATCCTTCATGGTCAATTAGTGTTGAATGGCTAAGTTACTTTTTCCTTCCTTTAGGTATTTTTGTCGGGGCCAGAGGATATAAGTATCTTCTATTAACTAGCTCTATTTCAATAGTCGCAGTTTATACATTTATAGAACTCAGGTTCAACCATTTAGACGTGGCATCCTACGTTGGTTGGATTAGGTGCATTGCTGGTATGAGCTTTGGGGTTTTACTGTATCAATTAGGCCGTATTGAATTAAGGGTCACTCCAAAGCAGTTGCACTTATATCTTTTGGGTATCCCTCTTATCCTTCACTTAATTAGCTCTGATACTGTGGTAGTCATTATTTTAGGGATAGGAGTTTTCTTGGTGTCTAAAACGAGAGACCGTACCATCTTGAGTCATGGTGTGTTGCAGTGGCTAGGTGAGCGCTCTTATTCCATCTATTTGATTCATGTAATTGTGCAAGAAGGTCTAAGCTTCTTTATTAGAGGTTATATTGGTGTTATTCCGAGGCAGCTAGAGTTCTCTTTGCAACTTCTTTTGTTTGGGATTGGTGTGTGCCTAACAATCTGTTTGTCACATATTAGCTTTTTTCTCGTTGAACAAAGACTAACATACGCCTTGAAGAGAGCTACAAGGTTAATATCGTTATCTTTTTCTAGATATCAGCCATTCGTTGTGAAATAATTGAATTAATCAGTATTTTTGTCACAAATTATCCAAAATTTGCGTATTTGAATATAGATAAGGAAGTTTTATGTTCATATCAGTATTTTTAATGATTTTTTCTGCAAGCACTCATGCATATACTTTTAAAGCTGCCGCTTCCAAAATCAAGGAACATCCACAGGTTATGGCCTTGATTAATGAGGCACAGGCACTGGAGAGTAAGGCCAAAAGTGAGAGCTCTTGGGGAGATCCTATACTCTCAATCAAAGCGTCGAACTTTCCACAAGACAGCCTCGCAGATAATCGCACGCCAATGACGGGAATTCAGTTTTCTCTGTCCCAACGTGTACCTCTGACAACGAAATATTCAAAGATTGAACAATCTTATCTCTATTTAAGTAAGTCTCAAAAATTTGATGCTTTAAACCAAAAGCGAGTCTTAATGCAACTTCTTTGGGGCATTGCCATTGAAAAACGAAAGTTTTTTCAAAATAGAGAAATTCTCAAAGAAAACCTTGGGTGGCTTAAAAACATGATCAAGGTGTCAAAAAGGCTGTACACAAACGGAAAAATTTCTCAGCAAGCACTGCTGGAGCTTCAGATTAGACAATCCGAATTAGAGGCCCAGATAAGTAATATTGAATTCTCCCTAAAAGATATAGAGAGACAAGCGCAATATTTAGTAGGGGAGCTCTCTGGAGAGTTAGTTCTTAACAGTACTCCATGGAGTCTTTTGAAAGTGGACTTAAACCAAACCGTTGCAAGTGACGCAATGGAGAAGTCATTTAAGAAAAAACTTGAGGCCTCAGAGTCTATGACAAGTGCCCAAAGACTAAATTATGTCCCAGATTTAACAATAAGTGTGGGATACACAAAAAGAAATGATGAGGTTGATGACGTAGGTGACTTTGTAAGTGCGGGAGTTGGTCTTTCACTGCCTTTGTCGAGTAAAAGGTATGCTCAGACGGGAGCATCATATGCAAATAAGCTTAAGATGCATAATGAGCTTAAAAACTACAAGGCAAAACGAGAAAGTGAGTTGAGTAGGTTAAAACTTCAAATTCACAAAGTGAACGCTGAACTATCAATTATAAAAAATAAGTCATTGGCCTTCGCCAAGGGCTCAAGAGACATTACGGCAAAATCGTACGGACTTGGTGGAACGAGTTATTTAGAGCTACTTCAAAGTGAGCTTAAATACCAAGACCTGTTGATGAGAAAGAATGAGCTGAATGCCGACTTGGCAATGAAGCAAGTTCAGTATTTATTCTTAAGTGGAGACTCATTGTATGAAATTTAACATATTTATCTTAACCCTCTTTATATTTGGATTTTCAGGATGCGATAGATTTAGCTCTGGTCAAACAGAGACATCCCATCATTCTAAGGATCAAAACATTGAAACTTTCTATACTTGTCCTATGCACCCTCAAGTGCGTGAACATGAAGCAGGGAAGTGTCCGATCTGTCATATGAACTTAGTTAAGGTTCAAGTTGATAAAGGTGAGCAGAGTGAAGCTAAGGTTGAATCGGTTCAATTATGGCAATGTGAAAACTTTCCTGAAGTCACCAGTAAAGTGTATGAAGTGTGCCCTTTGGATGGAACTCCAATGGTGAAAGTCAAAAAAAGCTCTGCCGGGAAAGTCATAGGGAAAGTGAAATTGCGTGAGGCCCAGAAAAAGCACTTTCGTCCTGCATTCTTTTCTGTTTCTCCGATGAAGATGGAGAAAAATATTAGGCTCCTAGGAGCAGTATTTCCTTCAGAAGAGAAAGAGAGCAATATACCTGCAAGAGTTGCTGGCAGAGTTGAGAAAGTCTATATTGAATCTACTGGATCATATGTCAAAGAAGGTGCTCCAGTTCTAGATTTATACAGTACACAGCTCATAACTGGTGGCGAAGAGTATTTGCTTGCCAGAAAAAATTATAAGCAAAACCCCAATCAAAGCTTTAAAGACTTACTTCGTCAGAGTGAGGAAAGACTCAGATTATGGGGAATACAACAATGGCAAATGAAGAAGTGGTTTAAGAATAATAAGGTTCCAAGATCTATAACGATTTACTCACCTGCAACAGGTATTGTTCAACAAAGAAATGCAGTAGTTGGTAAATACTTTAAAGAGGGAGAGAACTTCTTTAAACTCAGTGAGCTGTCATCTGTGTGGGTCGAGTTAGATGTTTATGAACACGATTCTGCACTTGTTGAACTTGGTCAAAAGGTAGGCCTTAACTTTACGGCCCTTCCTGGTGTTGAGATTTCTGGCCTTGTGGACTTCATAAGTCCGGTTATTGACCCTGCCTCCAGAACATTGAAGATCAGGACTACAATTAAAAACCCTAAAGGGAGACTGAAACCTGGGATGATTGCCGACGCAAAGCTTAAAATCGAATTTGAAGGGAAACCACTTGTGGTGCCAAGAAGTGCAATCATTGATACTGGAAAACGCAAGGTAGTATGGATCAAAGTAAGTGATGATTCATTTAAGGCCAAAACTGTTATCACCGGCCATGAATCTGAAGGCTATGTCGAGATCTTAGAGGGACTCAACGAAGGTGAAGAGGTTGTATTGGAGGCCAATTTTCTCCTAGATGCTCAAGCTCAACTCTTTGGTGGTTATGAAGACTTTAAAACAGAAGCACCACAACAGCACAAGCACTAGGATTTATAAATGATACAAAAGCTAATTGAACTATCTGTTAGACGACGAATCTTTGTTGCTTTGTTATTTGGCCTCATAGGCGGTTTGTCTATTTATAGTCTTTTAACTGCTCATGTAGATGCAATTCCTGATATTGGAGAAAACCAGCAAGTCGTTCTCACTGAGTGGGCGGGAAGATCACCTAAGGATATTGAGGAGCAAATTACTTATCCTTTAAGTATTCAGATGCAGGGCGCTCCCGGTGTTAAAAATATTCGAGGAATGTCAGCATTTGGCTTTTCCGTTATCTACATAATATTTGAAGATGATATTGATTTTTATTGGAGTAGATCTAGGGTTCTAGAGAGGCTCTCTACCGCTTCGTCTGTTCTTCCTGAAGGCGTATCACCTAAGATGGGGCCAGATGCCACAGGACTTGGACAAGTTTACTGGTACACACTTGAAAACACTCCTGACAACCCTAATCCAAAATCACTTGGTGAATTACGAAGTATTCAAGACTTTTATGTTAAGTATCTTCTGCAAGGAACAAAGGGTGTAAGTGAAGTTGCAAGTGTTGGTGGATTTGTAAAAGAGTATCAAATCGATGTTGATCCCAAGAAATTATTTGCATTTGATGTTCATTTGAATGACCTGATTAAGTCTATTCAAAACAGTAATGTAGATGTTGGTGCTGAAGTTATTGAAGAAGGAGAGCGTGAATTCATCGTCCGCGGTAAAGGCTTTTTCAAGTCGATCAGTGATATTGAAAATGTTGTTGTCGCCGTCAAAAATAAAAGTCCAATTCGAGTTAAAGACATCGCCCGAATTGGGATTGGCCCTGGATTCAGACGTGGTGCCCTAGATAAGAACGGGGAAGAAACGGTAGGTGGTGTTGTTACAATGCGCTTTGGAGAGAATCCAAAGGAAGTTATTGATAATCTGAAAGAGCGTATTGAAATCGTAAAAAAAGGCCTGCCACCCGGAGTAGAACTTGTTCCTTTTTATGACCGCTCACTTCTTATTGAGCGGACAATCAATACGGTATATAAGGCCCTTGCAGAGGAAATAGTTATAACCATAGTTGTAATCTTGTTTTTCCTTCTTCATTTTAAGTCCTCGATTCTTGTTTCATTAACACTCCCACTAGGTGTTGGAATTAGTTTCATATTAATGAAGGCCCTAGGCATTGAATCAAATGTTATGAGTTTGGCCGGTTTGGTTATTGCTATTGGAACAATGGTAGATATGGGCATTATTATGACTGAGAATATCTACAGTCACCTTGCAGCAAGACCAGATGCAAAATCAGATGAGAAAGTTGAAATTGTTATAAAAGCGGCCAAAGAAGTAGGGCCTGCAATATTAACAGCAGTATTGACTACAATCGTTACCTTTTTGCCAGTTTTTGGTTTGATGGGTGCCGAAGGGAAGTTATTTGCACCACTGGCCTGGTCTAAAACCTTGGCGATGTTAGGTGCTGTTGTAGTCTCAGTTGTGCTTATTCCTGCGATCTCTGTATATTTTTTAAAAGGTAAATTAAGACCTATTGAGCAAAATAAAATTAGCTCTTTCATCGTCAGTAAATATCGCCCAACCCTTTTCTGGCTTCTAGATAATAAAAAAATCTTTTTTGGGTTCGCTCTTATAGTTCTTATTATGGGTGCTTTCTCCTTTTCGCGGCTAGGTCGTGAATTCATGCCTTCACTTAATGAAGGTGATATTATGTATATGCCAACCACAACTCCTGATGTGAGTATGAGCGAAGCAAAACGCCTTCTGTCCTATACTGATAAAGTTTTAAACGAGCATCCCTTAGTAGAGTATGCAGTAGGTAAGCTAGGACGAGCTCAAACAGCTCTTGATCCCGCTCCGGTTGCCATGTTTGAGACAATTGTTAAGCTTGTTCCAAAAGAACAGTGGCCTTCTGGGATGAGTATATACGATGTAATGCAAGAACTTGATGAGTCTCTACAGGTACCAGGACTTGTAAACTCATGGGATTTTCCAATTCAAATTAGAATAGGAATGATCTCCACTGGCATTAAAACTCAGATTGGGGTCAAAATATTTGGACCACAACTAGAAACACTGGAGCGTCTTGCTTCAGAGGTTGGTCGCTCAATTGAAAAAGTAGAAGGTGCATATGGCATTTATGCAGAGCAGATCACTGGTAAGCCTTACATTGAATTTGATATTGATCGCGTCGCTTCCGCAAGGTATGGAATAAATTCTGGCGTTGTAAATCAAATCCTTCAAACAGCTGTTGGTGGGATGAGTATTGGTCAGTTTTATAAAGACAGAGAAAGATATCCAATTAGGGTTAGGTACAAAAAAGAGCTAAGAGACAGAATAGATGAACTCAAAAGAGTGCTAGTTCCAAGCCCATTAGGATATCACATTCCCATTGAGCAACTAGCGAAAATTAAAGTTGTAACTGGACCTGCAGCGATTCAGTCTGAAGATGGGATGTTGCGATCTCTGGTTATGTTAAATGTAAAAGACAGGGATCTCATCGGATTTGTCGAAGAGGCCAAACGTGTCGTGGAAAAAGAAATTGAACTTCCTAGTGGTTACTCAATTGAGTGGGCCGGGCAATTTGAAAATGAAGTTAGGGCCAATAAAAGGCTTTTGATCCTTATTCCATTGTCACTTATTATTAATCTACTAATTATTTATCTTGGTATTGGAAACCTTAGAAATAGTGCAATCATTTTTTGTGCTATTCCACTAGCAATGTCAGGTGGGCTAATCTTCTTATGGCTAGGTGGTTTTAATGCCTCTGTGGCCGTCTGGGTTGGCTTTATAGCCTTGTTTGGTATTGCCGTTGATGATGGGGTAGTAATGATGACCTATCTGCAGGAATCACTTAAAAAGAATAGGCCACAGGATTGGGACTCATTAAAAAGTGCAATCGTTAGCGCTGGCGCTAGGCGAATAAGACCTTTAATCATGACCACAACAACCACCATCGTGGCCTTGGTGCCAGTGATGTGGGCAACGACAGCTGGTAGTGAAGTTATAAAACCCATGGCAATACCAGTGCTTGGGGGTATGGTTTTTGAGTTCATTACTCTGTTTATGGTGCCATTAACTTTTGCCTACTTTGAGAGACGCAAACTTAATAAATAACTCGTGATTTTAATCGCTTATGATTTTTTATTAAGATTTTCAAAGAAATATCTTTTCGCGTCACAAGATAAGGATATACTTCGTATTGTTTATATATGAACAAAGAAGGAGATCAACATGTCTATAAAAACGATCCTAATCGGCGCAGTAGCAGTCTTAAGCATTTCTTGTGCACAAAAGCCACTTCAGGATGGATCATCTCACCACCATCATAAAACTGCTTGCAAAGGTGCAGAGTGCGAAACTAAGGTCCAAGCCTGTGATGTGAAAAAATGCAAAATGGGCAAATGTGAGATGTATGAAAAAAAATGCGCACTATCCGTATCAAAGGGAAAGTATAATACTCCAGGTCTTACCAAGTATGAACTTAAACACGGTGGTCATAACTACTACTTCTCCTCGAAGAAAAGCCTTGAGCAGTTTAAGGCCAACATTGAAGAGAATATCAAATTAGCAAATGAAAGATGGTCCAAATTTAAGTGGACTGAAAGACGCTAATCCTTAATTTGTATTAAGTAATGACCCGAGAAACCTTCTTGGGTCATTCAAAATTCTACTTTTTCCTGAAGAAATTATTTTATTTAATTTTGAATCACTTAAAAAATACTTAATGCTTAAAGGTTATGATCACGTCACCTAGTAAACTTTCCGAAATAGTCTAATATGTGTACATCACCAAAAGGACTATTCAATTGAAAACACTTCTTTGTCTTTTAATTTTAAGTTTTTCCACTCTAGCTGATGGCCAACAAGGTTTGGGTCAGGTTCAGTGGGGATTTGAAGATGGAAAGCTAACTGTGTTCACACATTACACTCCGCCTTGGTCATTTAAAGAGTGTAGAGGTGTGGAGATTGATATCATTAAGGCAGCTTTTCAGTCCCAAGGTGTTGAGATTCATTGTGCTTCCAGTTCATATGAAAGACTAGTTAAGATGTTTGTAAGTAAAAGAGCACTTTTCGCTTCACCAGTAGTTCCAATGGAAAACACTAAAAGCAAAGCATATTACTCGGCCTCATTCATAAATTATGTTGATGTGGTTGCTAGTTACAACGAGAACCTGGGCAAGCTTTCGGATCTAAAAGATAAGAGAATTGTAGCGTATCAAAATGCACATAGTTACCTGGGTGGTGACTTCAAGGAGGCCGTAAGTCAGGCCGAGAGCTATACAGAACTACCTGGTAGAGATGGACAATTAAAGATGCTTGCAAATGGAAGAGTGGATTTTATTGTTGGAGAGTGGAACATCCTTAAACATATCTCAAACGAACTTTTTCCAGACAGAAAACTTAAAAAGCACTTTGTATTAAAAAAGTGGGCATTGGGTGCTGGGTATCACAGCAAAGAGCTAATGAGCAAGTTTAATAAAGGCCTGGGCCTAATCCGTGAGGCAGGGGTCGTCGATAAAATTTATAAAGAGTATGGAATACAAAGGTAAACAATTCTTTATTTTTTCTTTGTATAAGTCTAGGTAAGCTCATTCAACACACATTTGGTATCAGGCCTGCTTGATAATTCAAGTGGAGGTCTAATGATTCTTAATCCAAGCTTTTCGCAAAATTCAGTATCAAGACATTATGATGAATTATCTATTCTTTATAGAAAGATTTGGGGAGAGCACCTACATCATGGCTTATGGCTCAAGGGTGATGAAGACCGCTTTAGTGCTTGTGACAAACTTACCGAATTCGTATTTAGCTACCTAGGTGATCTTGAGGGACGCGAGGTGTTGGATATAGGTTGTGGTTATGGTGCCAGTGCAAGAGTTGCTGAAAACAAGGGTGCTAATATTACAGGTATTACTCTATCTCGAGAACAGTGGGAATATGCAAGGCAGAGATCAAACGGACACTATATACTTGGGGATTGGAATGACTGTGAGCTTAAAAATGAAAGTTTTGATTGTGGATATTCAATAGAGTGCTTTTCCCATGTTAGAGATAAAGA
>JAGSHJ010000276.1 GCA_023954595.1 Bacteriovoracaceae bacterium
CGCCAAAGGTGCAGTTGAGGAAGATCCTGACAGACGAGTCACCATCCTCACATCTAATGTTCTCACACCAAATCGTAACTCAGATGCCTTAATTAAGTTGGTAAGAAGTTATACTCCAGATGTTTTGGTGACATTAGAAACCGATCAGTGGTGGGAAGACAAGCTCAATGTTCTAGAAAGTGATATGCCTTATTCTGTGAAATGTCCGCTCGGTAATTTGTATGGCATGCACGTCTTTTCTAGGCTGCCTTTGGATGAAAAGGAGATCTCTTATTTAGTTGAAAAAGATGTTCCCTCCATTCATGTACTGGTGAATTTGCGAAGTGGGGACAAAGTTCGAATGCATTTTCTGCACCCTGCACCACCAAGTCCAAGTGAAAATCCTGAATCCACCGAACGAGATGCAGAGCTTGTGATTGTTGGGAGAAGTGTTGCTGAGTGTGAACAACCAGTGATTGTAACAGGGGACCTTAACGATGTTGCCTGGTCTGCAACCACTCGTCTTTTTCGAAAGTTAAGTGGTCTTTTAGATCCACGCGTGGGACGTGGAATGTTTAATACCTTTCACGCGAAATACCCACTTCTAAGATGGCCGCTAGACCATCTGTTTCATAGTCGGCATTTTACTGTAAAATCCATTAAGCGCTTACCATCAATTGGCTCTGATCACTTCCCCTTGCTTACAACTCTTGTTTATGAGCCGACTCAGACACCAGAGCAGGATGGGCTCAATCCTGACTCAGATGACTATGAAAGATCCGAAGAAATAGCTAAAAAGGAACAAGTTAGTAAAGTCGATGTACCAGGCCAGTAAGTGAGTCTCAGTTTTTAATAGCCAATGTAGCCAATTAGCCAATTAGCGAAAGTGGGGAATACTTACATATTCTACAAACTTTAAGATATAATTTGGGCTATGAATGAAGAAGTAGAAGGTAAATACAATTCTTACCCACCAGAAGTTAAAACGAAGATTCTAGTCTTGAGAAAGATGATCCTTGAGCTCGCACAGGGTGACGATGAAGTTGACTTTGCAGGGGAATCTCTCAAATGGGGACAGCCTAGTTTTTTACCTAAATCTTCGGGAAGTACAATTCGATTGGACTGGAAGGAGAGAAACCCTAACCAGATTAGCATTTTTGTTAATTGCCAAACCAAATTGATTTCAATCTTTAAAGAGCTTTATCCTGAAGATTTTGAATATATTGGTAATCGTGAAATCAGACTACCTTTGACTAAAAGGTATTCGATAAAAAAGTTATCAAAGTGTATTGAATTAGCTTTAAAGTATAATTTAATCAAAGATCAGTTCTAGATCAGCAGTTCGGCCAGAGGCTAATCTTTAATAAAATCCATTATGTAGTCTATGCCTTGATTTCTTAACTGATCCGATTCCATGAGGATTTCATGCTTTGCATTTGGAATTAACTGCAGGCTGCATTCACCTCCTACTTTATTGACTGTTAAACAAAATTGGTTCTGTTTTGAATTGCTCACAGTTACGTCATTTTCTGCTTGTAATAAAAGTATAGGTAAATCGGAGATTAGTTGTACCTTGCTAGCTTTTCTCATCTTTATATTCGCTTTAATAGATTCCCTTACCCAACGAATCGTAGGTCCTCCTAACTGCAATTCAGGCATATTCATCCAACGACTCTTTCGGCTTTCAAAACGCTCCTGACTGCTTGTATTGTTATTGCCTTCAAAAGTATCATCCTCAGAAACGTAGTCTCCGTCCTGAGCGTAATCGTTACATTCTGGGCCTAAAGGAGTTTTACAGGCGACAAGAGTTTCTAGTAGAACTCTAGTTTCCGATTTTCCATTTAAATTTATGCCTAGCATAGGACTTGAAAGGATTAGGCCTTTGAACTGGTCTGTCCCATAGGTCTGTAAAAAGCCTGTAGCTATAGCTCCACCCATAGAGTGTGCTAAAAGAAATAAGTTATTCTTATCTGTCACTCTGTCCTTGCGTACATGTTCAATGAAGATATTAAAATCATGATAGTAATGATTAAAATCTGAAACATGTCCTTTATGACGATTTTTTAATAATCGATCAGACAGGCCTTGTCCTCGATGGTTAATAACAAATACTGGTGAGAACCCTTCTTTGATCAAATCAAATGATAATTCTTCATACTTCAATGAAGATTCTGTTCTACCTGGAGAAATAACCACACTCCCCAAATTCCCAGTCTGAGTTCCAAATTTAGTGAAGACTATGTTCACATCATTCTTTCCCTTGAACTGTAGATTTTTATTAGCGAGTTGATCAAAAGCGTAAGAGTGGACCGTAAGTAAAACAGTCGTCACTACGAGACAAAAGATCATTGTTCTTTTTAACATCATTTTTTCTTGTTAACCTTTAGCATTATGGCGTGTCTCCATTTTTTTATGACCTATACTGAGAAACGAACTTATGCATAGTTTTTAAATGCAAATAACCCTCATTGCGAAGCAAGGAGTGATTATGTATTGAAGTTAATCACAGTGAAGTTGAAATTGCCTTAAAAGGTCTTGAAGAAAAACTCTACATAGTTTCGATTTTTGTTTTAACCCGCGTCTGGGTCAATTATCTATTAACTAAACTCAATAGTTCGGAAAGGCCTTGATGAGAATGATTAAAAATGTTTAGAATAAATAACTAGCGAGCAAGAAGTGAGTGAATCGGATTAGTCTAGAGCAGGGGGGAGTCCGTGAGAGCTCTCATTAAAAGCTCACGTAGTCTTAAATTTTTCTGGTTCACAAAGGTATCTAATCGTTGTCTGCTAATACTAAGTACTTATCCTTTCTGAACTGAGACCTAATCTTTGAAAGTTTTGTCTTTTGTGAATAGTATTCGAGTTTATTTTTATCCTTTAATTCATTAAATGCTTTTTGGTGCTTGGGGTTGGTCATGTCGTAAAGACTCATATAGGCCTGCTCTACTTCAGCATGTTTTACTTTTAGTCTTTTTAGTACTTGCCCATGTTCGTAATAGAGTATGTCGTAATTTTCCTGAGAATAACTCATGCTCTTTTTATCTTTAAACGTTTTTGGAGATGATTGAGATAGAAGTAATACACTTTTTAGCTTTTGTTTCAGGTTATAAATCTCTTGTTTTTGATCCTCAATTTTTTTGGAGGTATATGAATCTGTTGCATCAATTTTTTTATTTAATTGATTTATTATTCGACTTTCTATATCAACTGCAGAGCTCGCATATGATCTTTGTTGTATGGAGCTCTGAAGCTTATTCACAAGTTCTTTGTTAAAATTTTCTTGGCTTACTTTAAGAGCATATATCTCATTTCGTAGTTCTTTATTAAAATGATTATTACTTTGATTCGTAAAGTATAAGGCGGTACTAAATACGATCAAAAATGTGTAGGTTCCAATTATTAAAAATCTTCCTAAGTTGTTAAGACTTTTCGTTTCGATAGTACCAATATATTTCATGAACTGATGTGCATCTTTTTTTTGAAGTTTATTTAAGTCTCGTTTTTGAATCTCATTTTTCATCAAAATATCCTCCACAATTTTATTATGGTAGGGAACATTTTAGAATTAAAGCCAAGCGACTAAAGTGTTGATATGTCGAAGAGTGTTGGGTTTGTATTGCCACTTTTTATTCTCATAATGCAGTTAGGATACGAAGAGCTGGTGACCTAATTCTTGAAAACACTCAGGTCTTAGGAATGCTTTAATTAATGAATTGTGTTAATGATTACAAAAAAAGGCAAAAAAAAAGATCGCCGAAGCAATCTTATATTTTTTGGTTTGAAAATGGCGGGAGCGAAGGGACTCGAACCCTCGGCCTTCTGCGTGACAGGCAGACGTTATAACCAACTTAACTACGCCCCCGCATTTCAATGATAATGAATATATTGTTCTCTCTTTTATCAGTCAAGAAATAATTATTAATTTTTTTGAATTTCTTTTTGATTAAACAAATTTCATATCTCGGAACTTGGTGATAAAATGGGGTAAAAAAGGACTTATATGGAATTCCTAGATGCCCTTTGGGGATATATTGCACTGTCAGCTCCTTATTTACTGCTAGGATTGACTCTATCAGGCTTTATAAAGCAGTTTATTCCTATGGAGAAGGTTAAGAAGTGGCTAGGCCGCGATAATTTCTCTTCTGTAATGAAGGCCGCCTTTATTGGGGTGCCGCTACCTCTATGTTCATGTTCTGTCATACCAACAGCCGTGACTCTAAGAAAGTCTGGGGCAAGTAAAGCTTCTACAAGTGCGTTTTTGATCTCTACACCTGAGTCTGGTGTCGACTCTATATCCGTCACTTACGCTATGATGGATCTTCCTATGACTATTTTAAGGCCTGTAGCTGCATTTTTCTCTGCAATTGTAGCTGGGCTCTTCCAGATGTTCTTTAATAAGGAAGAAGAAGTC
>JAGSHJ010000466.1 GCA_023954595.1 Bacteriovoracaceae bacterium
ATGTCCATATCCGGCCAATGCATCCACAAGGGAGCTCAACTCCCCTACATTAAACTCATCACCACTGTATTTAAGAAGAACTCCACTCATGTCAATTGTACTTGAATGAACAGCAAGGTGCAGCTGAGTGATATCAACACTAAACTTTGCAAGAACTTGTTTAACTTCCTTTACTCTCTCAGCTTTTGATTGCTTGGATCTCATAGAACTCTCTGGTGGTTGAATAGTTAAATATGTAAAAAGCATTTTACATTATTTCTACTTCGGATTTATTATTTTTTTCTTAATGAACCTTAAGCTTAATTAAGACGTTAATCTTTAAGGAGGTCATTTGAATAATTTCGAAACGTTACGTAAAAGGGCCATAGGCGACATTTCCGAGGAGGATGTAACCCAAATAGCCGATTTTATGAACAATCTTCTCGCAAATGAATATGCTCTATTCACGAAGGCACTAAATTACCATTGGAATATCACAGGTCCTCGTTTCAATAGCCTTCACCAATTCTTAGAGGACAGTTATAAGAATCTTTTAATCATAATGGATGAGACTGCCGAAAGAATTCGGGTACTTGGAGAGACACCAATGGGTACTGTTGAGAAATTCAACTCCACAATGAAGCTCAAAGAGCACAATGCCCAGAACCTCTCAAGCTCCCAGATGCTCGCAGACATGTTGGAGAGCAACCTTATCATTCAAAACGATATAAAGGGTTTCCTGCGTAAAGAGGAGCTTCTAAGAGACGATCCAGGCTCTGAGGACTTCCTGGTAAGCACACTCAGAAAACACGAGGATTTCAGCTGGATGCTAAAATCACACCTCGAATAACGATTCCACTCCTAGTTCTTGCAAGGTCTGAATAGGCCTTGCAAGGCCATTACAATTTTGATATTTAGCCAATATGCAAACTTTGCTTGGCACTTTCCTTTTTTTCATATGTTTTGTTACTCAGGCAAATGAGAATCCCTACCAACTAGGATCTGCTTGGTCGAAGCTTCCAATAACTCATGAGACTTTAAACTCTTTACCTGAAAATTTAAGAACATCGTCATTATCTACTGCCAAGTTTCTAGGTGGTACTTCATTTTATTTAGGAAAGTTCGATGGACGACATGTCATGGCAACCAACTACCATGTTCTACCATCACCACTGAATTGTTATGGCCTAAATAGAGCACACTTCCCTATTTTCAATAAATCATTTTCTTGTAAAAACTTTATTGCAGGCATCCCTCAAATAGATATGACTCTTTTTGAAATTCGAGTGCCACAAAAAGATGAACAAGATTTAGAAACGCTCACCTTTAAATTTGGAGACGACACAAAAGAGTCGGCTCTTTATGGGCTAGGCTTTGGTGGCTGGGGAAATCCAAAACGCCAATTACTTTTGTCCCATGACAAAAACTGTAAATTCTTTAGCAAAGAAATTCGAGAGATGTCTGATCCAGACACTATCAACCCGGTGGATTACAAAGTCTGGAGCAAAGCAATTGGATGTGACTTCTCCCATGGAGACTCGGGGGCGCCAATTTTTAATGTAGAAGGTGAGTTTTTAGGAATATTCTGGACAGGGTCAGCGCCAAAACCACAATATTTAAAAAATGACGCTTACCTTGATCAAATAATGAAAGATGGCTCTGAAGTAATTTGGACAGAGCTCTCTTACATGTCACCCGCTTCTAAAATCAAAGAGTCATTTCAGTCACTAATTGAGAGTGATCACCCTGCAAAAAGAATTTTAGAAAAAATACTTTTAATAGATTAGGCCTTGATTGATCTTTGTCTCTGCCAGTTCACAAGATTCACTCCAATAAGTACTAAAATCCCACCACCGATTAAACTTGGATCAATAGTTTCACCCAAGGCCAAGGCACCAATAGATACACCGGCAACGGGAACAAAATTTATAAACGAAGCGGCACGTGAAGCGCCAATTTGTTGAATTCCTTGATAGAACCAAATAAAGCCAACACTAGTTCCAAGAGCACCTAGATAGAACAGATGCCACCAATGATTAATGCCAGCAGAGCTTATTAATTCCAATCCATCATAAGCATATGCAAAAGGTGCAAGCATTACAGAGCCTGCAATACAAGAAAGTGTAGTCGCTTCCAGAGGTCCAAGTTTTTTAAGTGCAACCTTTCCCATCAAGGTATAGGCCACCCATGAAAACACAGCGCCTAATAGGTAGCCCTCACCTTCAGAGAAGTGAGTAAAATCCATTTGAAGAATTTGTCCTTTAGTTATAACAACGAGTGCACCAGTTAGCGCACACAAAACACCAAAGATTTTTTTAAACGATGCCCCTTCCCCCATAAAGAACGAAGCTATAAAAGCGGTGATGGTTGGGTTTATAGCGATAATTACAGATGCCTTGCCCGCTTCGACAGTGGAGAGCCCACTAAAGAAGAAATAGTTGTAGGCAAATACACCACTTAAACCAAGAAGTGAAACTTTGAACAGTTGAGTGAGATCAAGTTTTGGAAATCCACCAGGCCTTTTGGCCAAAAC
>JAGSHJ010000456.1 GCA_023954595.1 Bacteriovoracaceae bacterium
ACAAAAATAATCAATATTAGTATTTTTTCACTTTTAGAGATGCTTAGCATTTTGTTTCCTTAATATGCATTTTTGTCAGAAAAGCCTTTTATGAAAGTAAGAAGAAGGATTTTGATATCGAACCAAAATGACCAGTGCTTAATATAGTAAATATCACAGTCGATTCTTTTCTCTAGTGATGTATCACCCCTCCAGCCATTTATCTGTGCCCAGCCAGTTATGCCGGCCCTCATCTTGTGCCTAAGCATGTAACCAGGTATTTCTCTTCGAAACTTCTCAACGAAAAACGGTCTCTCTGGTCTTGGTCCAACGAGTGACATCTCACCTTTAAGTACGTTCCACAATTGAGGTAGTTCATCAAGACTAGTTTTTCTCAAAAAACTTCCAAATTTCGTTTTTCTTGGATTTTCTTTATTGGACCATTCGGTTTGATCTACATCATCCACCGTTTCCTTCATCGTCCTAAATTTCCACATTTGGAAAGTTCCACCATTAAGCCCAAGTCTTTCTTGAGCGTAAAATATTGGACCTTTGGAGGTAAGTTTAACTAATAAGCTAATCAAAATAAGAAGAGGAGAGATGACTATCAATCCAAGGAAGGATCCAGCAAAGTCTAAGCCTCTTTTTAGAAATAATTCAAGACTTTTCTGCGCGGGCTGATTAACAGAAATCAAAGGTATCCCACCAAAGTCTTCTATTTGATGACCTATGAGTGAATATGAAAAATCGGGAAGGATTTGGATTGGGACGACATCATTGTAATGATCAGACAGAAACTCTTCTATTTTATAACTATCTTTATTTTTGTATGAAATTATAACAGCGTCGGGTCGCTCAGAACTCTCTTCTGGAATTTTGCTTCCATTAGCCAGCCCTTCCGAATCTCTCCAGGCTAGAAAATTGATGCCACTATCTTTATAGAACCTTACACTTTCAATATATTTCTTAAGGGGTTCGCCATTTCCAACCAAGAGAACATGTCTTAAATTCTTACCTTTTTTGCGAAATGACCTAAGTGTGTTTCTTACGATTATTCTCATTGCGATAAGAGCGAAGGTCGAAATTAGAAAATAAAGCCCTAGCGTTAGTCTTGAAAGCCTATCGGCACCAAAGAAGTATATAAGAAGAACGAACGATGTGGAGCCGATGAAGTTTGCATTAATGACGCTTAAAACTTCTTTATATCGATGGCTAAATCTTTGGCTTTTGTATAAGTCATTCTTGTAAAAGCTATATAACGTGATGACACAAAGAATTGGTGAAAGCTTTATAAAAAGAAGCTCTAGTCCCAGCTCTGCATTAGGAATAAAATTAAAACGAATAAAATAGGCGGATGCCCAAGAAAGAAGGACGACAATGATGTCGAGAACTTTTTGTAAATTCGAAAACGATTTTTCGTGTGACTTTAGCATAACAGTATCTTACAGAAATAGAGCCTTGTTGTAGAGCTTGTGCGCACTGCGTTTAGATCGTTTTGGCGTAAACGTCACCGAAGAATTTGAAATCACTTTGGTACTGGGAAAGAAAGTCTTTTATTTCTTTTCCACTCATCCAATCTTTGAAATCGAGATTCATAGTTTCGTAAGAAGAAAAGTTAAATTGGGCATTAAATTTTTTGTCCAAAAGCTCAATACATTCAAAAAGTTGTAATTGAAATTCAGGTGCATACTCAAAGCTAAGGTAATCAATCCTATGAGATAGGCCTTTTAAGACATTTAACTCAAAACCCTCAACATCAATCTTTGCAAATGAAGGGGTTCCATACTTTTGAATCAACTGATCAAAAGTCTTAAGCTGAACGGTTATAGATTCTTTCCACCCAATTCCGTCAAATCTTCCGCTTTCATTTTGTTTTTCCATCCATTCTTTAGATAGAGAGCTTAAAGTATCAACTTCTGAAATATTCATTTCTGCCCTCCCCTCAGTTTCAGCTAAACCGATGGGTTCGAGATTGAACTGTGGATTATTACCGAAGTTAGACTCAAGAAACTTTATACATTCTGGCTGAGGTTCAACGCCTATAACTTTTGAATTTAAGGATAGGAAAATCTTTGTTCGATTTCCTCGATTAGCACCAATGTCGAAACAGATTTGGCCTTCGTTTAAGAACTGAGAATAGAACTGCTTCATTTTCTCATCATGCTCGCTCCAAGATAGGATTTCTCGGTTCGTTCTCCATCTTCTCAATGGTCCAAGAATCCCTAAAAAGCTTAAAATTCTTTTTAAAAAACTCATGATACTAAACTATCCCTGTACAGAGTTTATGTAAACTTAAGATAAGTTCTCCTTTAGTAGCTTTTGGTAGGTGTCGTTGAGACTTCGGGAAACTTTTGCTGAAGAAAAGGAATCAACTACTCGTTGATATGCATTTTTACCCATAGTAGTCCTTAGTTCTTCATCATTTAATAGTTTATCCAAGGCACTTTTTAGTTCACTAGTTGATTTAACGGGAAAGAGCAGCCCTGTTTTACCATGTAAAATAGCATCTTTAACACCATATATATTAGAACCTACCGCAGGGACCTTGAGAGCAGCAGCTTCAAGTATCACTGAGCCAAACCCTTCTCTGTAGCTGGGTAAGCAAAAAATATCTGAGATTGAATAGTACTTAAATGGATCT
>JAGSHJ010000164.1 GCA_023954595.1 Bacteriovoracaceae bacterium
GTTAGGCCTGATTAAGTCTTTTGTTGCTCGTGGAAAAGAAGTTGTACTGTTGTCGGACTTCAACTGTCTAGATGATTTTGAAACATTAAATAAACTTTTATACAGAAGCAATGTTCATTGCTTCAAAGTTACAAGTCCTGTGGATGAGGGATCATCTAGCCGTTTCTCAATCTTTACAGAGCTCGGTGGAAAGAAACTTCTAGGTAAGACTGGTAGAAGTAAAGAGGATGGCCTTAAGGGAAGATATAGAAAGATTTCAGTGAAAGACAGATATTTGGAGAGCTTTATACGTGAAATGCTTTAGTTTACTTTTATTATTTTCAACTCTGGTCACTGCTGAAATTTTCACCATTAGACCAATTGATAAAACAAAAATTTCTACTGGAGATGTTCTCTCCGTGCAAATAGAGGCCAAGCAATCCTCATCAGAGCTACCTGAGTTGGTAGGCGAGAGAATTGGTGGAGTCTTCTATGTGCTTGAGCAGAATGGAGAAAAGTTAAAGGTTATTGTTGCAAACCCTCAAAGTGTTGAAGGTGTTCGCGAGAAAACCTCCAATCAATATCGTCTTGTGGGGTTTGATTACGAATTTAAAAAATCACAACCTATCCAGGATTTTATCATCGAAGATAAGGAATATGACTTAGATGAAACCATGGGTCCTTTTTGGCTGGTAGTAATTTCGTTAATCACTTTTGGCATATTCTTTATAATCTTTAAGCTTTATAGACAGAAAGTTAGGGACAGACAGCTGAAGGAACGCAAAAGAGCAGACGCACATGAGCTTTTAAATAAGTTTAAAAAAGCATCTACAAGGGAAGAACTTGAAGAATTATATCTAACTCGTAATGAGGTGAGAGAACTTATTGATTTTAACGAGAAGCACTTCTTAGACTTTTTGCAGCTGCTAGACTCCCATCAATATAAAAAAGAATGGTCAGAAAGTGAGCTTCTCGAAGTGAGAGAGAAACTATCGAAATTAAATAAAAATTTGAGTGTGAAAAGTGGAATATAAAAGTATCGAGTTTGCAATTCTTGGCGTGCTAGGATTCTTGTTTTGGACGCTAGAGTTCTGGAAAGTATTTAAAAAACCACAGCTTGTTGCACCTGCAACTATTAGTAAAAAGAACCTCTCAACAAGTAGAGGGCTTATATTTGTTATTGGTGCCCTTGGGTGGTTTCTAATTAGCTTTGCAATGACTGGGCCTAGAAAACCTTTGAAGTTTATTCCATCAAACATTGAAGTGAACGATATCTTTTTTGTTGTAGATGTATCTCGATCTATGTTGGCGGATGATATAAAGCCAAACAGACTTGAAGTCGCGAAGGAGAAGCTAAGAGAGTTTGCTCGCCTTCGTCCAACAGACCGTGTCGGCGTAATTATTTTCTCAGAAAGAGTATTTACAATGTTACCGCTAACAACTGATCCAAGCCTAGTGGATAAAATTCTCTCTGACATAAGAGTCGGCTTTTTAGGAAGTGGTACAAACATTGGGGACGGGCTTGCATTGGCGGTGGCCAGGGCAAAAGATAGTAAAACTAAAAATAAAGTTGTGGTCTTACTAACTGATGGTGTGAATAACGTAGGGAAGGTTACGCCCATTCAGGCCGCCGAACTTGCTAAAGATAGCAATATCAGAGTTTACACAATTACCTTAGGCACTAGAAGTGATGCTAAAATCCCGGTCGGCAAGGGGCTGTTTGGTACTCAATATCAAACCATTCCGGGCGGATCATTTGATCTTAAAACAATGAAGCAAATATCGGATATGACAAATGGGAAAAGTTATATGGCCGAAAGTGAGCAAAGCTTAAAAGATATTTTAGGTGAAATACAAGGTCTTGAAAAAACAGAGATTAAAAGCCAGAACCAAGTTGTGTATGACGAGCGTTTCTTTCCATATCTACTATGGGGTCTAATTCTATTGGTGGGGTGCGAGCTTCTTCGTAAAAATGTTTTAAGAGAGGTAGCATGAGTTTTTTGAACCTTGAATATCTTCCTATTGTAATTATTGTTATAGCAATCTTTTGGTTTTTAACCGTGCGGGTAGAGAAAAAGTACTACCAATGGATTAAAGTTCACTGGTTCTACAAGCAGAGTTTAGTTGGTAGGGTTGCGAGTGTCCTATATTTTATAGGATTTAGTCTCCTGTTGATGGGCCTTCTAGATTTAAGAGGTCCAGAAACAAGAGTGATGGGAAAAAGTGCTGATCAAAAGACGGTTGTACTTATTGACGCCTCTGCAAGTATGCTCTCTGAAGATGTAAGACCTAATAGGTTTAAAAAGGCGACACTGTTAGCGAAACACTTCATAAAAAAGGCCGTCGGCCACCAAATCTCAGTTGTAGTCTTCTCTGACGGGCAAAAGAGAATCGTTCCATTTACAAAAGATGTGGACCTCGTTGAGGCCCGATTAAATACTTTAGAGGGACTCGACCTTGATAGAGGTGGTACAGGGCTGTCTATGGCATTACAAGAATCGATTCAGTATTTTGTAAACAGTGAACAACGTCCATTTGGTAATGTATTAATAATTACCGATGCAGAGGAGACTGATGGCGGTCTCAAGCTTGATGTACCAGAGGGTATATCTGTCGCAGTTGTTGGAGTAGGAACAGCTAAGGGTGCCCCTATACCAATAAGAAATAATCGTGGAGTATTCAAGGGTAATAAAAAATATAAAGGCGAGACTGTTATCTCTAAACTCGATGAGCAATATTTGAAGCAATTGGGTGAAGAAATCAAACACTTCAAATACTGGGTTGCAAGTTCTTACTCTCTTCCAACTGAAGATATTTTATCGTTCTTTAATAGAACCTTTAAAACCAAGCAGTCTGAGGACGATTTTAGAATTCGACCTGTTCTAGCAAATTACCTTCTAGTTCCTGGAATGATTTTTCTAGTTTTTGCATTCCTGTTAAAAAATGCAAGAAGCTTTACCTTAATGTCCTTGCTTCTTTGTTCTATGAACTTATTTGGACAAGAAAAGAAAGAGCCTGTGAAAAATGAGACCATTATTGAATTAGAGAATAAATTTGCACAAAATAAACTTAATGAGCAAGGTCAGAAAAAACTCGCTTCTGAACTCCTAAAACAAGGCTTTGCAAAAGAAGCGTCTAACTTGTATGAGGAAGTTCTCCCTGACTCCGTTACACCGAATAGCCTCACCGAAATGTTTAATTTAGGAGCCGCACAGTTTAAGGCACAAAATATTAAAGAAGGCATGAACACCTACACTGAACTATTGGAATATCTGGACAATAACCCTAGCTCCGAAAACAAGGCCATGGCCAACAAAGTAAAACTAAATATGTTAAAGGCAATTCAGGCCCAGACCAGCCAGCAAAAGAAGAAAGAAAAACAAAACAAAAATAAACAAAACAAAGACGGCAAGAAGAAAGAGAATGACCAAAATGGCGGTCAATCTAAAGATAAAGGCGAATCTGGCGAAAGCAAGGATAATAAAGAACAAGACAAAGGCCAAGACGATAAAGACTCTAAAGATGATCAGGGTAATAAAGATCAGGACCAAGAAGAAAAAGAAAATGAAAAGTATTCCGCTGGGAAAAAGAATAAAGAGAAGATGCCTTCAATTTTAAAGCAACTTCTCTCGGATGATAACCAGTTGCAAAAAAAGGTTATTGATGCCGACACCGTGAAAGGTAAATCAAGAGAAAAGAAGGATTGGTAAGATGTTGAAGTATATATTATTTACGTTATTTATTTGCGGACAAGTCTTTGCAAACTCAGTTGAAGTTGTAATAGATCCAAAAGAGCCTTTGGTTAATGAAAATTTTCGTGTGTTTTTTGAAATCAAAACTCAAGATGGCACAGACCCAATCATCAACTTTGATCCTCTAGGCCTTGATGTCATCTCCAGAAATGAAACTGGAATAAAGACTAAGACGACTTATATCAATGGCAAACTAACTACTGAACGTAGTTTGACGGTTGTGTATGAGATGCTTGCTAAAAGAGCTGGCAGTGCCTTTTTGAGAAATATTAATGTCGAAGTTAACGGCAATAAGATTAAGCATAAAACGGTTAGAATTAATATATTAAAGACCCCGAGAAGGGCCAGAGACATTCTTGTTCGAGCAGAAGTAAGTAAGGAAGAGGCCTTTGTAGGAGAATCTATTATAGTTAGGTATTACCTCTATAATAGGGCACCTGTTTCTAGCACTGATATTAAAAAATTCCCAAAACTTGATAAGTTTCTCAAAAGGTACCATCAGGAGAAAATGACCGGGGAAAGGGCATCAATTGATGGTGATATTTATACTAGGCGTGTGATCTATACAGCACAACTGTTCGCAACAAAACCAGGTGACTACAAAATAGATCCTATAACTTTGGGTGTTCAATATTCGACGCGAGGTTCGAATCCATTTGATAAGTTTGGTCTTGGATCTCGCTATGGAAGTTTAAGAAAGCTCACTGTTTCAAGTGAGCCGGTGGACATTAAAGTTAAGGCACTACCTGTGGATAATGTTCCCGCCAGCTTTACAGGCCTGGTTGGCCCGCATGACTTTAACCTTGAGTTGAATAAGGACAAATTTGTTGTTAACGAGCCAATTGAGCTTAAGTTAGTTGTTTCAGGGCCTGGGGCGTTAGAGTTATTTGAAGCTCCAAGAATATTTAATAAGGCCTCTATTGAAGAATTTGAAAAAAATGCAGATTTAAAAGTTTCTCAAAACTTTCAAGGATCGAAGACCATACTCTACACCTACCTCGGAAGAGAGGCAGAAGTTATAGAGAACAAGACGATCCCTTTTAGTTACTTTGACCCTGAGAGCATGAGCTTTAAAACTAAAGAAGTTGATCTCGGTAGGATTGTTATCGCAGGAACTTCCAATATTAGAAAAAATAAAACCAATACCCCAAATAATGTTGAACAACCTAAGTCTGAAGCACCAAGCGTCACTGTAGATGAATTGGAAATTCTAAAACCTGTTTATAGGCTCGGAAATACTTACACCTATAACGCCATTAAAATCATGTTGGCCCTACTTCTTTTGGTTCTAGCATATAGTTTATATGTTTTTAGAGATAAACTTCGAGGTCTTAATCGTCCAAAGGATGAGTTGTTGAGTGTAATCGCTAAAGACGGGGTCAATTACTCAAGACTACATAAGCTAATTGAACGAATTGGTGGTAATGGCCGTGACATGGAAGAGATTGTCACAAATAGCAACTTATCAAGTTCAACAAAGAAGAGTCTGATCTCCTTAATTAATAAGTGTGAAAAGAGCTACCAAGAGTCAGGAAAAAGAGAAAAATTTAAAGTGGATAAGAAGGTACTCAAAGAGGTTTCAGCTTACGGGATTAAGGGATGAACACTTTGGTTGTAGATCTAGATACCTGGAAAAAAAATAGTGTTCCAGCTAGCTTTGGAGTAACCATTGGCAACTTTGACGGTGTTCATCTAGGACATCAATCCTTGATAAAGGATTTTGTAGCAGAGTGTAAAAGCTTAAGCCTCATTCCAGTTGTATTTACTTTTTGTCCTCACCCATGCCTGTACTTTGACCCTGAAAAGAAACATCTAGTATCTAGCTATAATAAGAAGTACGAGCTTTTGAAAGAACTAGGTGTAGAGCAAATTGTAGAGATCAAGTTTGATGAAAAACTTCAAAATATGACAGGGAAAGAGTTCGCAAATGAAACTCTTTTAGCTGTTAAAGGATTACAACTGCTTTGGGTTGGACATGATTTTACTTTTGGAAGAAATAAAGAAGACCCTTCATGGATTGAACAACTTGATCGGGGAATAAGTTTTCGTAAAGTATCTCCTTTTAAAGTGGGCGATGAAACAGTTTCATCTTCATTGATACGTTCGTATCTAACTGAGGGAGATGTAGAGGCCGCAAATAGATTACTCGGTAGAAAATTTTCAATTGAAGGCCTAGTTGTCCACGGAAAAAAACTAGGACGTGAAATAGGCTTTCCAACAATTAATCTAAGAGTTAATTATCCGTTTTTTATTCCTGCTTTGGGTGTTTATAAGGTGAGTTGCCTTTTTGATTCAAAAATCTATAAGGGAGTTATGAACCTTGGAAAAAACCCATCAATTGATGACGGTGCACAAATTAAAGTAGAAACTCATTTATTCAATTTTGATCAAGAAGTGTATGACTCAAATGTTGAGATACAGCTTGAGAAGTTCATTCGGAAAGAGCGAAAGTTCGACTCGATTGAACAGCTTAAAGATCAAATCGCACTAGATCTGGCCCAGGCAAGAGGATTGGATGACTAGATACGCCCTAATAGGTAAGAATATTCAGCACTCCAAATCTCCTGAGGTATACAAACAAATTTTAGGCCATGAAGTCGATTATACATTTTTGGATTACTCGTGTGATAGCGAAATCCCACCTCTTAAAGATTTACTTGGGGAATATGAAAGAATAAGTATCACCTCGCCTTATAAACAGTACATTGTCGAAAATGCAGATCGTGCAAGTTCTGAGGCAACAGAGCTTCAAGCTGCAAATGCAATCAAATTAGAGGGTGCAAGTGTTGTGGCAACTAATACAGATGCACAGGCATTTGCTGATATTTATTCACAAACTTGGCCAGGCTTTCATCCTATCATTCTCGGCGATGGTGCTATGTCACGATTAGCACAAAACTATTTTAGAAGTAACAAGATTTCGTTTGATGTCTTGAGTAGAAAACTCAAAAACTTGGGTGAAATAGATGAGCATATTAATAAAGTAAATGGCAGTGCCTTAATTATAAATAGCTGTGCTAGAGAGTACCAAATGAGCTTTAATAGCACTAAGTCA
>JAGSHJ010000366.1 GCA_023954595.1 Bacteriovoracaceae bacterium
ATGACACCATATTAAAGGTGAGTGATCTTGATATCACATATAGACTCGCTTATGCGGGAATGGACTCCCTTAGAGATATCTTTATTAAGGCCATAAATAATCCGGTTAAGTTACTTTTTAAGGAAAAGAATCAACTCGAGCTTCTTAAAGGTTTGAACTTTGAACTGAAAAAAGGCGAGAGGCTTGGGCTTTTAGGAGTCAATGGCACAGGTAAAACTTCACTTTGTAGAACAATTGCTGGCATGCATGGCAAGAATCCCAACATCCAACTAAATGGCGTGGTAAGGGCGATTTTTGAAACATCCGTGGTTGTTCAGCCAGAGTTATCCGGAATTGAAAATGCTTGGATTTTAACCAATTTAATTTACGATACCCATACTCGTGAACAACGAGAAGCAATAGTAAAAGATGCAGTAGAGTTTTCGGAGTTAAATGAGTTTATCTACACTCCTTTCAAACACTACAGTAAAGGAATGAAGGCTAGACTATTTTTAAGCATTATCTCCGCTAGACCTTGCGATCTATTGATTATGGACGAAGTCTTCAGTGGAGCTGATACATTTTTTAATGAGAAGATTTCAAAGCGGGTTGAAGAGATGATCAAAGATTCTGGGGCCGTAATTTTCATTTCACATCACAATGAACTAATAGAGAAAGTATGTAATCGAGTAATCGTACTAAATGACAAGAACATCGCTTTCGACGGGTCACCTTCTGAAGGTCTTCAATTTTATCTTAATCAAATAGAGGGACCAACTTTTTGATTGTTACAAAGTCAAAGTTTTTAGAAATAAAGTCTAATCTAAACAGGCCAACTCCTGTAACGATTCTAACTGGCTCCATGTCACCATTTATCAAGCCTGGCGACCAAGTTTGGATCAGACCTTTTGACCCTAATACTCTCAAAAAGTTCGACACAATAGTTTTCTGGAGTGAGGACAAGCTCATTTGTCATTTTTTTTATAAAAAAGAAAAGATAGAAGGTAATTGGTTCTACTTTGCAAAAGCACTAAATTCAAAGAGATTAGATCACCCCTTTGCAGAAGATGAAATTTTAGGGATCGCGATTCGGCCGACACTACCAAAGTGGAAGAAGTTTTTTATGAAGATGATCTTCTAAATCTTAAGCTCTCCCCTCTTAATCATCTCTTTTAAAAAGTCATGGTACTTAGGGTCCCAGTCCTTCACATTCATTTTCAGGATTTTCGTTTTATATAAAAGTCCAGCGAAGGTCTCTCCCTGAGACTTTAACTCAGAGATATGAATATTGTGATAAAGTGAAAGTGGATATGCCAAATCCTCTTCAGAAGGCTCAAGATTTTTGGCGTCTAAAGCTCCAACATTTTGAGAGGAGTAGTGATGGTGAAAATAGTTATCAGAACATAGCATGTTCTCTGAACTCAAGTCACAATAAGCATCACCTTTACTGAGCTTCACGTTTAAAATTTCATTATTATTGGTCAAGATATCAACATCAGCACCAAACTTCTGAAGAAGAAACCTCATGCACTTGGCGTAGACTGGAGCTTCATCGATATGACCAAAAACACTCCTCTCCCTCATTGGAAGATAGAACATTTTTTTTGATTCTTTTGGAATTAATTTTTCCAAGTTATTAAAGGCCTGCTCTACTGTATGTCTCCAAAACGAATAACTTGTTGCTAAGCCTAGGACCATGACTTTTTTAGGCTTCTTAGGAGCTTGAGGCCTTTGAAAGGAATAAAGGGCCACATTGCTCTTCCAAGTCTTTGGAATAAGTTGTTCCCACTCCTTTGCAATGAGTAGGATCGTATTGAAATTCTCTGGTGGTTTAGGGTTGTTCAAGAAAAATGCTGATAAAGTGACAAAGCTATCGCGTAACATGATAAGAGGAAATCTCTTCATGTCAGTGAAGTTTTTATATTCCGTCAGAAAGCTTGGGTTGCCTTCAAAATAATACCTATGAGTAGTTGGCCAGATTCGACCATAAACCTCTTTATAGAGATTATCCCTATAATGAATATTCCACTTCTTTGCCATGATTACTTCGTCATGAGAATTTGAAATTATATTTTTAATCTCACTCAGCATAGACATCATAAACCTTGTAATAGAAATCGTTATAAACTTTAGAGTTTTCGTTCATGAAGGGAAATTCTTTATATTCACTAACAGCACCTAGTAGATGTAGAAATGCGGAAAACTCGCTAAACACCCCTACATCAGCCCTGTTAATCTCTTCTAGAGTGTTTCCACAGGTTTCAATAGAAAGAATCTTCAAAGCATCCACAGAAAGCTTTTTACGAGATTCACTCGGCAAGGACTCTTTATAGCACTTAACCATTTCATCCTTTGCCATATCCATGTCAAAACTAACTCTCTTCTCACCAAGAGCTACCGGAATATGTACAGTGGCACCTGATATTGAGTCTATTTTGAATGAACTATACCCGGCCCAATTTGTTAGTAAACAAGGAAGACCACTGGCCAGTGCCTCCGCAACAGACATTCCGTAATCTTCATCGTGATAGCAGCTAAAACTAATAAACCGATCTGAGCAGTTGTAGTAGTCTATTAATTCTTTATTACAAATATTGCCAATAAATACGACGTCCTCAACGAGCTCTTTGGGGTAGCGCTCTAATATTTGGTTTGTTTTTCTGAAGTACTCACCTAGTAATTGGTTTTCCTGAAGATAAGGAGTGCCAAGGTTATCAAAACTTCCTGCAATAATGAGCTTACAGTTTTTTGGAAGTTTCTTCTCTAGCTTTAAGTCCAAAAATAAATTTATGAGCTCTTTACTTTTTTTCTGTTCAGAAAGGCGACCAGTATATAAAAAAGCAAAGTCTTGTTCAGTTAAACCAATTTTCTTTCGTGTTTCTAATCTTTTTCCCTCATCAAAGTAAAACTCTTCAGGGTTTACCGGAAAAGGACAAACATAGACTGTGTCCTTAGGAACAAACTTTTCCACGAGCCTTGCTTGTTTATGAGAAGCACAAACAAACTTAACCTTAAGATCTTTTAATAATTTTTCTGTATTACTCCACCATCTAAAGTTTAATGTGAAGTCACCAAAGACATGAAAAATAATCTCTTTTATCTTCTCTCTTTGTGAAGGCCTTAAAAGGCTCAAAAAACCTAGTGGGTGTGGCAAGTGATCGATGAAAATGAGTTTTTGAAGATCATTCTTAAAAGCAGCTGTAACAGTATCAAGATTTTCTTCGTGCGTGTTGCTAGCGGAATAATTGATATGCACAAGTTCGACATTGCTTTTATCTAACTCGTAGGCCTTAAGAAGATTTGCTACGATTTTGGTTACACTGAACCAATTAGACTCTTTAAATGAATAGATCAATCCAATCTTCATCTCAACTCTGCGGTTTTAAATAATTCTTTATGATACTATAATACATGAATTATTAAATAATACCTTGCTCATCTCGGTTGTACTGCATGAACACTAAATTCCAAATCTCAATGAAGCGATCTCCATCTTCATCTTTTGAGCCTGGAGGACCTCCAAAAT
>JAGSHJ010000513.1 GCA_023954595.1 Bacteriovoracaceae bacterium
CCATCGTCGATGAATCCGGAACCTTTCTTGGAATAGTCACTTTAGAGGACTTGATTGAGACCATGCTCGGACTCGATATTATGGACGAATTCGATCCTGCATAATTTTCATTTTAGCAAGTAACCAGGTACCCTATAAGAAAGTATATTCATACTAAAAAAACCACTCGCGGAGCTTTATAGTTCTTAGACATACCTATTTTGATGGACAGGCCTTAGTTTTTAAATAAAGATAAATTACTATTTAAAAACTAAGGGACCATTAATGACTCAAAGCATGGAAAATGAAATAAAATCAGAAGACATAGACCCAAAAATCTTTGACCTCTATGACGAGTTTTGCCATTCAAGTATGAGCCGAAGAGAATTCCTAGAAAAAGCTGCAGCGATTACTGTTGTTGGTGGTTCTGGTCTGCTTATGGCCAAAGCACTTCTTCCCCAGTACGCAAAAGCGCAGATGATCTCTTTTACGGATGATAGAATTAAGGCCAAGTATGTAAGCTATAAATCCCCAGGCGGAAATGCAGATACAATGAGAGGTTACCTAGTTCAGCCAAAAGGTAAAGGTCCCTTCCCTGCCGTTTTAGTTGTTCACGAAAATAGAGGACTTAATCCTCATATTGAAGATGTGGCAAGAAGAGCTGCCGCAGAAGGATTCTTGGCCTTCGCCCCCGACGCCCTTTCGGCAGTTGGTGGATATCCGGGGAATGATGAAGATGGAAAGGTCATGCAAAAAAAATTAGACCGAGATAAAATTTTTGTTGATATGAAGAATGCAGCTAACTTTTTAAGAAAACATTCTCTTTCAACAGGAAAACTTGGAGTCACAGGATTTTGTTTTGGTGGGGCGGTGTCAAACTATCTGGCTACAGAACTTGGGTCTAATATTAATGCCGTTGTTCCCTTTTACGGAAGTGCTGCCAAATTAGATCAAGTGAAAAATATAAAAGCGCCTTTAATGATTCAATATGCTGAAGATGATCCAAGAGTAAATGCCATGAAGGATCCCTATGAAAAAGCGCTTAAAGAAAATAAAGTAGATTATCAAATGTTCGTCTATCCAAACACGAAGCATGGGTTTCACAACAACTCTACGCCTCGCTATAACAAAAAGGCGGCCAAACTTGCTTGGAAAAGAACAATTGATTTTTTTAAGAAGCATCTTAGTTAATTTGAACGGCGAGCAGCAAAAGTCTCAATGGCCGGTTGCTCGTCTAGCCAACTAAAGTAGTCGCGAAAAAAACTATTATAATAATCATCGCTACCACTTCCAAATAAATCCGTAGGATCGTATCCAGCATTACTAGCAGGTCCAAATCTTTCAGCGTTCGATGAAAAGAACATCAGTGGTTTATCACCGCGGGTCTGTGCCTTCATTTGAGTCATCCAATCTTCAGGACTTACAAAGCCAGTCACATTATCAAGTACTTTCCAACCATTTTCTGTTTTCACCATGGTAGCAACATGATGCCCCCAATGTCCCATATCACCGATCACCCAAATCTTTCTAATGGCCTCTGGGTGAACTCCCATTCTTAGGGCTTCCATATGGGCGATTGTAGCTCTACCAAAACAAAAACCAATCGACTGTCCTGGTCTCTCATAACTTAAGTCACAGCGAACAACATTATTATTTTTCATAGATTCGTAAACTTCATTGGCCTCTGAATTTGTTACCCAAGGAACTCTTCCCTCTTGGGCAGGAAGATCTAAATCCTGCCTTAAAGCCGATTCCATCTTTTGGTTATGAAGATTAATTTTTTGAGCAGGTAAAGTATTTTGGGTATGGAAAAAACTCCAACCACCATAGGCCTTTTCTATTTGTGTAAGGCTTTGTGCCCCATCTAAGCTCACTTCTAAAGGTGAATTTATAGCATTTGAATTGAAGTATGGTCCGTATGAGAAAAATAAACTCATTGTTCTATAACAGGCGAGATGATCTGCTGCTGGAATACGCAGCCTATCGCCAGAAGCACAGCTAGATAAAAAAAACAGGACAACTAAGATGAG
>JAGSHJ010000007.1 GCA_023954595.1 Bacteriovoracaceae bacterium
AATGAGTGTGCGAAACTTCTGGCAAGTGTGGGAGTTAAGAAGGTGGTTTACCTTAGTGACAAACACCAAGGCCTTGAAAGCAATAGAATGGCCAAAAAGATTTTTGAGCTTGCAAATATAGAGCACGAGCGACTTGTTCCAAGTCCAAAGCTACTGGATTCGCTAAACCAGCACTTCCTTGATCTAACTGAAATGCTATAGCACAGATAATAAAAAAGGCCTCCATTTGGAGGCCTTGTAGTTTGTGTATGTTAACTACTTATTATCTCTTGATATTCAGTACTTCTTGCAACATCTGATCACTTGTAGTGATTGTTTTAGTGTTTGCTTGGAAGTTTCTTTGAGCACCCATTAAGCTAATGAACTCATTTGCGATATCAACGTTAGAAAGCTCGATAGACTTAGCTAGAACTTCACCTCTACCGTCGTCTCCTGGTCTACCAAGAGCGCCCTGGCCTGACTTTCTAGTCTCTTTAAATAAGTTCTTACCCATTTTGAAAAGACCTTCGTTGTTCTCAAACTTTGCTACTGCAATTTGAGCGATATCTCTTTGGTCACCGTTGTCATATGATGCAGTAAGAATCCCTTCATCATTGAATGAAAGAGAGCTTAATGTTGCAGCACTTGAACCGTTTTGAGTGTGTCTTGCAACTGAAGAGTCTGAACCATATTGAGTTGCAGCGTCTTTACCAGTTCCACCTTCAGCGATTGACTCACCAAAGTTAAAGTTAATTTCTTGGCCTGGAGCAGCTCCATTATTGAAGTTGAATGAGTTTAGCTCAGTAACTTCTTCTTGTAGCTCGCCCTTGTTATTGAAATTAAGACTTCCTCTTCCCATCTCTACAAGAGTTCCAGGTTGTCCGCCTGCCGCGTCTTTACCGTCAACCATTGCATGGTACTGCCATTGACCATCATTTACCTTGTTAAAGTAAACAGTAACAAGTCTTTGAGAACCAACGTTGTCATATACTGAGAAGCTAGTATTAAAGTTAGAAGTGTTTGAAGGATCCTGAGGGTTGAATACCTTCGCCTGCTCTCTTGAGTCTAGGTTCATAGAAACATTTACTTCACTAGTAGCTGTTGCAGGAATTGTTGTGTTACCAAGTTTGATGTTACCCATCTTCTGAGAAATTTCACCAGCATCATCAGCTTGAAATCCCATAATCTTGTAACCATCACCGTTGATCAAATGACCGTCTTTATCAAAGTGGAAAGATCCATCTCTTGTAAATCCTCTTCCACCCGGAGCATCAACTGTGAAGAAGCCGTTACCATTGATTGCTAAATCAGTGATATTTTCAGTTCTTTGAATATTACCTTGATTGAATTTAGGAGTTACGTGGGCAAGCTTAACACCAGAACCGATCTGATCGCCGCCATCAATACCTTTCAGAGACTTTGAAAGCATGTCTTGAAATTCTGCTCTTGAACCTTTAAAACCGAAAGTTCCTGCGTTGGCGATGTTGTCACCGATTACGCTCATGCTTGAACCAGCTGCGTGAAGACCGGATACACCAATGTTAAATGATGAAAGAATTCCCATTTGTCCCTCCTAGACGTCATGTTGAGGATTTGCGACAACTACAGGCCGCAAATGTGGCTTCCAGGAAAGGACCAGCCAACACCTCTATTAATTTAATTCATAAAGACAGTCGAATCTATCTTTGTAAAAACATTTTCATTCATACTGCCTTTATCGACAGCAGTTACTACCTTATTGTTCTTAACGTCAACGATGTACGCGGCCTGATCAGTGATCACTAAAGAGTCTTTTCCACCCTTTGCTCTCAACTTGGTCATGGCCTCTTTGATTTTTAAGTACTCGCTGCCGTCAAAGTTAATTTTTCTCTCTTCCAAACGCTTTGCTGCGTGGGAGCTGATATCAATCCCACCGTGAAGAGGCCTTTGAACTTGCTCACTATCAAGCATGCGCTTGAAGTCACTTACCTTGCCTTCTTTTGGAAGACGATTACTTACGTCTACCTTCTTCTGATTAGGAAGCTTGGTAACGTTAGGAATAAGCATGTTTACGTTCTTGGCCACAATTTACTCCACGTCATAGACGTTGGTTATTCCGGTTCCAACTGCTTGGTTGTTTGCTCTATATGCATCCACCGGTCTTGTACCATTTAATTTTACCCTTGAATTCATGCTACCTGCAATAGGTAAATTTGTCGGGTTAGTTTTTGCCTCTTTAACTTCAACCCCTCTAAGTGCGTTACTTACAGCGGCCTTGTCTTTATCAAGCTTCATATCCTCAGTTTTTCCAGGAACATGAAATGAATCCACATCTCTTAAGAAAACTTTTTTACCATCAACTAGAAGTACTGTTTCACCGTTTTCGAAAAATACGGACTCCACATTACCCTTCACCTTGGTTTCAACTGACATTGGATCTGAAAACTGATCCCACGCCAAAACATTTACGCTGTATTCGCCGGCACCACTTGGAGATCCATCCAATGCGATACCATCCCAAGTAACGTTTTGGTTTCCACGTCCAAGGTTCTCTTTCCATACTTCTCCAACCATATTGTTGCTGGAGTCATAGATACGAACCAAGGCCTTGGCGGCAGGTTTTGGAAGAGTGAATAATATATCCGCCTCTGTTCCTTCACCTTCAAACTTAAGTGAACGTCCCTGAGTAACAACTTCCTTACCTAGAAAGCTTGCCCCGTAGAACTTATCTTTTATGTTGGCATTTTTATTCATGCCGTCGAATTTCGAGTTAAGGTTTGCCAACTGCTCTAGTTGAGAGAACTGAGCAAGCTCTGCGGCCATCTTTCCCTGCTCCATTGGCTTCATAGGGTCTTGATGTTGAAGCTGATGAGTTAAGAGCTTAAGAAACTCGTCTTTTCCCATCTTATTATGGTCTTTACCATCTACGTAAAGATCATTTTTAGGCTTGAATCCAGTGATTTTATTAAGAAGTTTCTCCTTCTCCTTTGGAGAAAGATCCTTTTTATTAGAAAGATCCGGTTTGGCGATAGAAACATCGCGAAAACCTCTTTCTTCGCTGCTCAATGGTCTTCCCATTTGCGGCATTAGGCAGACTTCCTTTCTTTATTCAAAAGATTCCATAGTTCTTCCCTACGATGTGAATCTTCTTCTCTTTTTTGTTGATCGCCAGTTTTTTGCTGTTGATTAGCAAACTGCTTTGAATTTGAATCGGTATTATTTTGGTTATTACCGTTATTATTTGTTGATGATGATTCAAGCTTAAATTCACTCACTTGAATGCCAGACTGTTGAAGAGTCTGAACTAGTTCACCCTGGTGCTTTTGAAAAAACTTGCCGGCCTCTGCACCTTGATGGCCAATAACGACATTAATCTTATCACCCGCAACCTTTTGAACTAGTACATCAATATCCCCAAGTTCAGGATGATTGAAGCTCATTTGTGCGGTAGGCTCTTTTGCTGCTCTTGCTTGTACGATATAATCTTGGATTTGATTAATAACAACATCCACATCACCAGTTTTTGTAAGTGCATTCAAGTCAAAAACTTTGGCACTATTTTGAACCGACTGTAGAGAGTTGTTTTGAGCTTTTAAATTTAATAACTGCTCAGGACCTTGGCCCATATCGCCTAAAGAAGACCCTTCAGAGTCAGAGAAGCTCTGGCCCATGTCAGGATTCTTTTGCTCGAACACCTTATTAGTAATAAGAGATTGTTGCTCGTTTTTATATTGAGAATTAACAGCTCTAGTCTTTCCAGAATTACTCTGCTTTGACATGAAGTGGTTAAGATCAACTAGGCCTTGATTATTTTGCAATAATTTAGCATCAGCTTTTACGCCAGCTTCAGTCTTGGCAATATTTACATTGGTCTGAGCTAGTTTTTGTGCTGCCTGCTCTTTTAGTTTTGGATTCTTAGTCAAAAATTGTTGAAGTTCACTTTTTGCAGTTTCACTAGTCTTTGTTTGCTCAGCAGTTGCATTAACATCACCAGGAATTGCTTCTTTTACAAACTCGCCTCTTTCAACATTGCCAGGCAAAAGAGCATTCATCTTAGCATTTAGGCCTTGTTGAGCTAATTGTGCAGCATCAACCTGCTTATTAACATTGTCGACAAGGCTTTGAGCATCCTCAAAGGACATATTTTTTAATGCGTCTTGAAAGTTTTCAGGTAGCTCCCCTTGCTCAAGTAATAACTTGGCAATCTCAGGGTCTTGAGAGATCTGTTCACCCAAAGCAGCGAAAACATTTTTTTCGCCATTGGAAACTCTGCCTTGAGCTTGAGTTGCCTGAGTTGAATTTAGTGAAGCGTTTAACATTTATTCTCTCTTTTAAACTATTCGCCTTATTATTGTCGCATATTCAGGTATTGTTTTTGAAGTCGGGCAGAAACTTCCTTGTCCATTAAATTAAAAATCTTGGATGCCCTCTCTGGCTCAATTTGCTCAATGATCTTCACAGATATAGTCGCATCTTGAACAGATAGTAGCTCTGCGGCCTTAGCAGGCTTCATATTGCTAATTACACTCACAAGTTGTTTTATTCTCATTGCCTCTTTTCGTGCATTTTCATCAATGCAACCTAAGATCTTGCTCTGTCTGGACTCAATTTGCGCAATACGCTTTGCAAGACTCTCTTCTCCCAGACGAATTTGCTCTTCTCTCTTATTAAGCTTTTCCTCGGCCTCTTTTAATTTTCTCTCTTTATCCAAGAGCTCTTTAGTAAGCTGAGCTACAGAAGACTTTTTGATTCTATCTACTTGAAGATCAAGGGCCTTCTTCAGTGCTTCATCAAATTGTTTTTCTGTATACTTCAATTCTTCCTTGGCCATTAAAGGGCCGGATAGAATTGATATAAAAAGAATTATTTTAAACATATATTTTCCGTCTATTTTTTAAACTGGTTCCAGTTCATAACTTGTTCTTCAATCTTTTGGTGCATAAGTTTGTCAGACATTTTTTTATGGGCTTTTTTGTTCTTCTCTTTCATCTCTTCCAGAACTTTAACATTTGCACGCATAATTTTTAACTCTTCAAACTTCTCAGAAAGCTTTTCTTCTAATTCTTTTATTTCAACATTAATCATGTGAATTGCGGCCTTCTTCCCCTCTACAAAGTATGGGTAAAAGCGCAGATCCAGACCTGTGGCACCTGCTTTCACAGAAACCTCTTGAGATTCATAGGCCTGATCAATACCAGCGTTTTGGTTATGAATTTCATTTTCCAATTCGTTTTTTCTAGTCTGCAAGCGCCCGATTTCCATTTTGACTTGGTCTTCTTTCAGCTTTCGCATCTTTAAAAGAGCCTCTAATTTGAATTTATACTTCTTCATTAGTTACCCTCTAGAAAGTTTGGATTAACTTCAGTTTCGGCCTTTCTTGCGATCTCAACCATTCGATCAAATACATCATCAAGTGAGTAAGAATCCTCTACTCTTTGCTTTAAAAGCTCCATTAGGTCTTCATAAATGGTTATAGCTTTATCAACCTTAGGATTTGTACCACGAGCATAAGCACCTACATTAATAAGGTCTTCAGACTCTTTATAGGCAGACATTAGGTCTCTTAGGTGTCCGGCTACAATTGAATGCTCCCTGGAAGCGACCTTGCTCATAACCCTTGAAACAGATTGTAGGACATCGATTGCTGGATAGTGGTTTCTGGCCGCAAGCTCTCGACTCAAGACAATGTGACCATCTGCAATTGCCCTTACCGCATCGGCAATAGGCTCATCCATATCATCACCTTCAACTAATACTGTATAAATACCAGTAATTGTGCCTGCATTCTTTTTTGTACCAGCTCGCTCCATAAGTTTTGGAAGCTTTGCAAATACACTAGGCCCATACCCTTTTTGACCAGGAGGCTCACCAGTGGACATACCAATTTCTCTATTGGCCATTGCAAATCTTGTTACAGAGTCCATCATGAAAATAACGTCGTGATTTTGGTCTCTAAAATATTCTGCAATGGTTGTTGCAGCATATGCAGCTTTCATTCTGATTAATGCGGAAGTATCAGATGTTGCAACAAGTATTACAGATCGCTTCATCCCTTCAGGGCCTAGATCAGACTCAATAAATTCTAGAACCTCTCTACCCCTCTCTCCAATTAGTGCGATTACATTAACATCAGCATTTGTATTTCTTGCAAGCATCCCCATAAGGGTCGATTTACCAACACCAGATCCGGCCATAACAGCTAAACGCTGTCCCTTACCTGCTGTGATAAATGAGTTAACAGCATTGATTCCAGTATCAAGGTTTTGCCTGATGGGAGGTCTATGCATTGGATTGATTGGCTCACCAAAAATTGAACGACTCTCAGACATCCCCTCAATTGGGCCTTTGCCATCAATTGGGTTACCTTGAAAATCAACAATTCGACCTAGAAGGCCATCACCTACTTTAATTGTTGTAGTTAGCTCGCGTAGATAAACCTTTGTTTGAGAGTTGATACCAACAAGCTCTTTATAAGGCATAACCTTACAACGATCACCGTCAATTCCAACGACTTCGCCAAAACAACGCTCACCAGTCTGAGTAACAAACTCAACACTACATCCCATAACAGCTCTAGGTAGCGTTGCCTCGTAAATCATTCCGTGACTTGATAGAATCTTACCGATATTTTGATAAGGCGAGTTTGCCTCAAACTCTTTATAGATAGGTCTAAAATTTAAAGAAACACTACTCATTCACCGTTACCGATTCAAAAATTTTCTCTAATGAGGCCATTTGAGCATCCATGGAAGCATCTATAATACCATTTTCTGACTCTAGAATAATTCCAGGGGCATCTTGGTCTAGATCAACTTCCACTCTTACGTTTATAAGGCTTCCCATCTTGCTCTCAACCCTCTCAATCACTTCAGGCATATGCTTAAATGACTCTTGAGAGACTCTTACGACGAGATTGCTCTTTGTATTAATTTCTAAAATTAGCTTTTCCAAAAGTCTTCCAAGATAGCCTTCGTCACTTACTTCTTTTAAAGAGATCCATTTTGTAAGATTTTTGATCATCTCAAAAGCGTTTTGCTTATTCTCAGTAAGAACCTTATGGCACTGCTCGTTCAGGTTATTTAACGTATCCACGAAGTCTTCAACCTTATCGTCAAGTTTGGCCATCGCCTCTTGGTAGGCCTTTGTATAGCCTTCTTGGTGTCCAGTCTGAAAGCCCTCTTCTTTGGCCTGCTCTACTGCCTGAGATAGACGTCTTTGAACTTCTTGCTCCACGGCCTGTTCGTAGTCTCTCTCTTCTTGTGCCCTAAGGCCTCTGTGCTCTTGAACAAGAGGGTTAATAGAGAAAGACTTTTCTCTAGCAAATCCTCTCTCCTGACGAATAACATCGTCAGTAATATTATTTTTAAATGCCGAAGCATCCTTTAGAGATTTCAATTCAAAAGAAGAGACCTCCTCTAAAGGTTGTTCGTTCTCACTGGTACCTTCACTAGGCACCAGTTGACCGAATTTAAAAGGTTTAACGTCGAATTTAGAAATTGGCACTCATTTCTCCTATTATTAAACCATTGCATCGCCCTCTCCACCGCGGGAGATAATAGCTTTCCCTTTGGCCTCGAGGTCTTTTACTTGTTGAACGATCTCTTGCTGAGCTTTCTCAACATCAGATAGTTTTGTTGGCCCTAGAGCGTCTAGATCTTCTTTCAGAAGAGTGGCCGCTCTATTAGACATATTTCCAAATAGTTTCGTTTTAACTTCTTCAGGAGAAGTTTTAAGCGCGATAGTAAGTTTTTGGTTATCCACACCTTTAAGAAGCTCTTGAATACCTTTGTCGTCCACAAAGATAAGATCTTCGAATACGAACATTAGTTTTCTAATCTCTTCGGCAAGCTCAGGATCCTTCTCCTCCACTCTTGCCATAACATTCTTCTCAGAGTTTTTATCCATCATATTCAACATATCAGCGATTGGTTCCACACCACCTAATTGTTGTGTATCGATAGAGCCAAGAGTTGAAAGTTCTGTTTTTAATACATCATCCAGTTGTGCAATAAGCTCAGGAGATACAAAATCCAGGTTTGCTACTCTTAGAACAACCTCGGCCTGCAGGCCTTCAGGAAGTTTACGAAGAACATCAACCTTTCTCTCAGTGCTTAAGTGAGCGATGATAAGAGCAATTGTTTGAGGGTGCTCGTTAATCAAAAAGTTTGCAAGAGTTCTAGTATCTACAAGTTCAAGAGACTCTAGAGTATTTACAGTACCAACTTCCACAACTTGTCCTAGAAGTTGTTTGGCACGATCCTCACCTAAAGTAGAAAGAATGAAATCTCTACCTTTGTTTTCAGAGAACAATAGGTCTGAGTCTTCATTAAGCATTGAATAGAATTCTTCTAGAACTCTTTTCACCATCCAGATCGGAGATTTATTAATCTGCGACATGTTGTTAATCAGACGTTTCACATCGTTGTCCTTCATGTGCTTAAACACCATTTTTGCGGTGCTTGGACCCAACGAGCTCATTAAAATCGCTGATTTGTCGAGGCCCGACAAAAGGGCGTATTCGACTTCTGGATCTAAGGTTTTAGCTTCTGCCACTTTTTGCTCCTATTATACTTAAGCTATCTCTTTTGTAGATTCTTGTGAGTGAATCATCTCGTGAACAACTTGTGCGGCCTTGGCCGGATTTTGTTCAATCAAGTTTATGATTCTTTCTCTAATCATGTTTCCTTCGATTTTCTCAGGATTCATTTTATCTTCAATTGTTGGAAGCGCGTCCTCAAGCCCAGGAAGCTTTTGGTTCGCTTGTATCTTCTCAAGTTCTTCAATCGTTTTAGGCAAGAAGTCTTCAATAGATTCTACAGTATTCTCTGTTACCCACTGAATAAACGGTCTAACAACGATAAAGAAAAGTAGTGTAATCAACACACCGATCATTAAGTACTTGGTAAGGTTTTTAATGATCTCTCTATTTTCACGCTGACGAAGTAGAGCTTCCGCTTCACTTAGGTCTTCTTTTGCAAACTCCATGTTCTTGATAACAAGCTTGTCACCACGCGCTTCATCGATACCGATCGCACTTGCCACAATGGCCTTAAAGTTTGCAATCTCAGCTTCTGACCACGGCTCATACTTTGTAACAGGCAAGGAGTCGTCGTTTAATAAAACTTCTCCATTCTCATCCATCACAGGAATTCTTTTACCATCAACCATAACCGCTACAGATACTGCTTGAACCTGAGCTGTTGGCTTTTTAGACTGAGTCACAGTCTTTGGAACATTATAGTTTTTTGTAACTAAACTCTTATCAACATCATTTCTTGTCTCAGGAATCCCTGGTTGTGGATTCTCTCCAGGAAGGTTACTTCTAGCCCCCGGAATCCCCTGAGGTGAAGGTCTTCTTCCTTGTAGTTTCTGACTATTTGCGACTTCAGATACTACCGCTGTGTTTTCACCATCATATGCTGTACGTGTCTCAAAAGACTCAGTGAAGTCCATCTTAACGTTTACTTTAGCGATTACTTTGCCTTCACCTACTACTCTTTTTAGAATCTCTTCAATTTGGGATTCGTATTTTGTATTTACCTTACTCTCTAGTGCAAGACGATTTGCAGTATGTTGCGCCATCGCATCACCTACGTTCTCAGTCATCTTGGAACCTTTAGAATCGATAATAACAACATCTTTAACTCTCATGCCATCTACGGAAGCGGCAATTAGATGTTGAATACCTTTAATTTCTTCTTTAGTAAGAGTCAGGCCTCTTGTCACATCTAGAACAACAGATGCCCCGGGTGGCTTCTTCTCAGTCACAAATGGACTAGACTCAGGAAGTGACAAGTGAACTCTCGCTCTCTCCACTCCTCTGATATGTTTGATTGTTTTCATGAGCTCGCCTTCAAGAGCTCTTTGTTTATTTATTTTTTGAACAAAGCTTGTAGTACCAAATGCTTGTTTGTCGAAAACTTCATAACCAATAGTGGAGTTGAAATCTACTCCCTTTTTAGCAATTTCCAATCTCCAAATATCTACCTGATCCTCAGGTACATAGATACTTTTACCATCGTCTGCTACTTGGTAGTTAATTTTACCGGCCTCTAACAATTGAGAGATTGTCGCAGCATCTTCTTTAGACAGCTCTGTATAGAGAAGCTTGTATTGTGTTTTAGCGGCCCACATGATCACGCCGGTCATAGCAATCACAATCATCGCTCCAACTGCGACCAGACCAATTTTTCTATTGGCGTCTAGCGACTTAAAAAACTCGGTAAAGTTTTGAGTAATTTGCTTTAAAAAGTCTTGCAAAGAATCCTCCTGATTCCATTAAGCTTTGCTTCGCCCATCCTAGGCGTTCAACTTGCTAATTATACCTGCATTCTCATTATTTCTTGATACGCACTAATCACTTTTGAGCGTACCTGATTCATAGTCTTGAAAGCGATATCCGCTTTCTCAACGGCCAACAGTGTTTCGTGAAGGTTCTGACTCTCGCCACTTGCAAGTTTTTGAACCGCCACATCCGCATCTTGTTGCATCTTATTTACATTGGACAACGAGTCCACCAAGAAGTCGCCAAATGTCTTAGACGTTGACTCACCAGCTGAAACATTGTCCAGGCCTTTGCCAAAGTCCATTTTTTTGCCAAACTCAACGCTTTTAGACCAATTGGACACGTCGTAGTTTTTCAAAGTGTTCTGCATTTGACTAAATGTCTGTATCGACATTACTTACCCCTTTTTTAGTTTCGGCCAATCTCAAGAGCTTTCATGGCCATACTCTTTGTTGTGTTGATCGCAGAGATATTTGATTCGTACGCTCTTTGAGCTGAAATCATATCTGCCATCTCTTTCATAACGTTTATGTCTGGCATCGCAACATAACCCTGTTCATTTGCATCAGGGTGATTTGGATCGTATTTTAAAACCGGTGCTTTATTTGTTGATACAACCTCAGTTGCATGAACAGTTTGTGCTTTGGCGTCGATTTCACCTTCTAAGATTTCAGAGAATGAGTCTCTAGCAGGCTCTGATCCAAAAACAACTTCTTTTCTTCTATACGGTCCACCCTCAGCAGTTCTAGTAGTTTGGGCATTGGCAATGTTGGAAGAGATCGCTTCGATTCTCTTTCTGTTTGCCGAAAGGCCACTTGAGCTAATTTTCATACTTTTTAACAAGTCCATTTAGCGCTCCTATTTCTCAGATTGGATTGTATATTTCATCAACCCCATCTTTTTATTAACAAGCTGAACAAGGGCATCGTACATGATCTTGTTTTCTGTCATCTTTGCCATTTCAGCTTCTCTATCGACAGTATTTCCATCTTCGCTGACAATCCCATTTGGATCGTTGATCAGTTCAGGTTGAAGATTGTCAAAACCGCCACTTCCTACATCATAGTGCTGACCATTTTCAACTTTCATTCCCATCTCACCGTCAACATCCAAAGCTCTGGCAAGCGCAGACTCAAAGTCCAAACGCTTAGATTTGTAACCAGGAGTCTCAGAGTTTGCGATATTAGAAGAGATTATCTCCTGGCGCATTTCTCTGAACTTTATGGCCGATGCCAAAGCTTTTAAGGTTTTGTCGTTCACGTTCATTGGTGGCCTCTTATCTCAAGTTTACAAAGTAGTTATTGCCATCAGTTCTGTATTCATTGATTTTGTTTCTCAATGTTCTGATAGAAACACCTAAGATCTTTGCAGCTTGAGTTCTGTTTTCAGAAGTATGGATAAGCGCCTTTCTAATAAGAAGTCTTTCAGCTTCTTTAAGAGACATAAGTCTAAATCCGTCTTCATCAGCTTCTTGAGTTTGAGCTTCTGCTTTCTTCTCACCTAGCTCAACAGCATTTACGTCAATCTGGCCGTTTTGAACATTTTGCATCGATCCTTCGATTACATTTTTAAGTTCAGCAACGTTGTGTGCCCAGTAGAAGTTGCTAATCTTAGCGATTGCTTCTTCAGTGAATGTTGCAGATGTTGTGTTGTTTTGAGCGGCCCATGCAGCAACAAAGTGCTCAGCAATCACTTTAATATCTTCGCCTCTCTCTCTAAGTGGAACTAGATTGATTTGAGAGCCAGAGAAGTAAGTGTAGAGTGCTCTATGAAAGCGGCCAGCGCCTACGTATTTAGATAAGTTTTTGGAAGTCGTTGCAAGAATTCTTACGTCCAAGTCATAGTCGGATAACTCTTGAAGAATTGTGTACAGTCTTTTTTGGAATTTCTCATCTAGAGAATCAATGTTTGCTAAGATTACAGATCCACCGTTTGCTCTCTCAAGCACACCTTTGTGAAAACGTCCTGTTTCCTCGTCTCTGTAGCCTAAGATTTCATTTTCCACTTTTTTAGCTTCCATTGAGCAATCAACAGTGTGGATTTCAGCGTTAGTTCTTGCACTGCTTTTGTGAACAAAGTTACAAAATGCTTTTTTACCAGTACCAGACTCTCCAGTAACCAGAGCAGGTGCTTTTGTTACTGCAATGTTTCTCGCAAGATCCAGAGCCTTAACAAACTTGGGGTGATTTCCGACTAAATTAACTTCTGATGCAAACATTCGACCTCCTGTCTTCTTTTGCTATTTATAGTGTTTTATTTTTCAATACTAGCGATGACAACTCCGATCTCGCCAATCCTTTCAAATACTCTGGTGCTTCTGCAGCGTTAACCAACTCTTCCAAAAGTTTTTTACCTTGCTGCTCGTCTGAGGAATTTACAAGTGCTACACCTCTTAGATACTTCACTCTATCAGCGTATTCAGACTTGCTGTGATCCCCTAAAAATTCTTTTGTCTTCATACCCACAAGTTCAAAGTTAACAGTTTTCTCACCATTCAATGATTCAATGTACAAGTACTCCAATCTCTCTAACGCCTTTTTGCTTTTTTCAGCTCCAGAGCGTCTAAGATCATTAATCAAAGCAGCAACATTGGTTCTAAATCTCTTTTGATCATTTCCTTGATACAAAGATTCAGAGTAAGTAGTAAGCATGGTTAAACTCTGTCTGGGTGACAAAATGTTTTTCAAATTAGGTTTCACTAGAAGTTTTTCAAAAAACTTCACAGCATTATTGTATTTTTTTAAATTGTAGGAAACAACACCTTTGTAATAATTATAGTTGATGTTTTTTTCCGCCTTTAGTCCGTCTAACAACTTATCAGCAGCTTTCCAGTCACCTTGCTGAGCTAATTTAGCAAGTCTTAGCTCATTCAAGTAATCTTTAACATTTATTTCTTTATGCGTTTTAACCCATCTAGGAAACACTCTCTGTGCCTGATCATCCATCTTCTCAAGGCCTGCAAACGCTCTCTCAAAGCTCTTGGTTAAACCAAGCTTTAAGAAAGAGTCAGAGACTATAAAGTTCGTATAAGGGTTACTAGCAACTTTCTTTTCGTATTGGTCTTTAAAGACTTCCCACACCTTAACAGCACGAGCGTAATCTTCATTCATGTAAGCAGACTTAATAATACCCAGAACAGTCTCAGCACCATCACCATTGAATGCTCTCTTCTCGCCATGTTTAAGCGTTTCTAGAGGGATAGATGACAAGTATGCCAGAGCGTCTTCGTATTTTTCTTGAGAGATAAGAGATCTAAGACGTGTTAGCCATAATAGCTTTTTAAGATCCATATCCATCTGAGACTTCTCAACAGGAGTTGCTTCAAGAAATGATACAGTCTCAATGTCTTTTGTTTCTAGGTCATGCTTTCTAGCGACTCTAAGGCCTACGTAGCGAAGCTTTGCTTCATAGCGTGCCTTTGCGTTAGCACTTTTATTTATTGCGTTCTCATAGAGCTTTAGAACCTTCTTCTCATCTTTTCCAAGTAGGTCATACCCTAGTGCTACACGAACATTTGCAAGTCCTGAAACATCGTAGAAAGAATAGTTGGCAACAAACTCATCAAAAGTCTTAATTGCCTTGTTATATTCAGCTTTTCTAAAGAAGGCCTCAGCAGTATTAAATAAAATCGCTGGGTGAACAGGTTTTGCATAACTTTTTTCATTGGCCTTAAAGCTTGCGATAACTTGGTCTAGTTTCCCGTTAACAAGATTTACATAACCAATATAAGCGTCACCCTCTTGTGGAGGAAGAACTCTGATTACGGCCTTATTCTGTAGAAACTCTTCCATCTTTTTTAGTTGCTTGAGTTTCGCCAGAGAGTAAAGGATGGCACGAGAGCTTCTGACAATCATTTCATCATCAAACTCTGTTGTGGCAGCCACGTACAACTCTTTTGCAACTTGAAGGGACTGGATATAGTCTTTGTCTTTTAAGTTGGATTCCAAGATGTAGCGCATTGAAGCTTTCTTTAATTCATAATCTTGGGAGCGATCTGCGACATTTTGTAGCTTGGCGATTGCGGCCGCGAAGATACCTTTATTACTTGAACTAATTCTTGGGCCAGAAGGAACCATTTCGCCTTTTTCATTCTCTACTAGAGCAGGTTGTTCTACTTTAGTTTCAACTTTTGGCTTAATAATATTCTTAATCAATGAAGCTGCCTTCATGAACTCTAGAATGTCTTTATTGGCGTCTGAACCATATTGTTTTTCATAAAGATCAATAGACTTAGTCATAAGTCCCCACTTCTGACTGCGGTAGAAATTGATCGATAGCTGCATATGAGCCTCTTTCTTATCACCGTTTTGAAATGGTCTGTCTTGAATCTTATAAAAGTAGTCTGGGCCTTTGATCGTAAGGTTTACTTCATTTTCTAATGGTGGAATGAAAGCTGGGTAGTCCCATACAAAAGCACCACCATATCTGAAATCTCTGAAGTCTTTATTTCTCTTTTGCTTGAAGATGCTCTCAGGGTTTAAAACACTGATTTCTTTATCAAGTCTTGGAGCTTGTTTCTTTTTTGCTTTTTTAACTTTTACAGACTTTTTTGCAGCGACACTTACAACTTTAGGTGTTTTTCTGACAGCTGCTTTCTTAGTTGCGACAAGATCTTGATTGATCCAAAAGTCCAGAACATGCTTGTCGGCCTTGTCTTTATAAAAAGAGAAAAGTTCAATACTCTCATCCTTTAAGGCCACTCTTACTTCAGAAGGAGATCCATTCTTACCTTCGTTATAATTAAAGCCTTTAAAGTAGTTCTTATCACCATCAAGCTTTGCAAAGTCTTCTACTAGAGAGTTGAAAAGTTTTGTATCAAGAGTTTTCAGGACAAGAAACTGTCCGTCTTTATTTACTGAAAGACGCTCTTTGTCGGCATCTAGAGACCAACGCAAGTGAGTCTTATAAACTTGTTGATTTAAAATACGAGAATGTACCGGAGAAAATGATCCGAAAGTGATCAAAAAACATGTCAGAATTTTGAACATTGATCTTTGTTGCATTAAGAAACTTCCTGTCTCGTTTTTCGGCTCTGTCATCCTAACAATGCCTTTGAGTTTATTTTACAGAAATTTGAGCGAGATAAAAGGAAATTTTTACTCATGGGCAATTTTTTTCCTGTCATTTTTCCAACACGGCAGAAAAACCCTGTATTTACTTTCATTTAGACTTCCTTATCCAAAATTAACCAAACGTAACAATCAGGTTTATTTCCCTACTGTTTTGAGCGATATAGGTTAATTGGTGTTCGTGCATCCATAGCAAATGAATCAAATCTTTCTTTGGTGCCAATTTGTCTCATGATGATTTTCTCTTTTCTGAGCGAACGAAGCTGCTTTAAGAGTTCACGAAAATCAACTCTCCCCTTTGCTGTATAGTAAACAGCAATAGTCTTTCCCTCTAAGGGACAAAGAATATGGGTAATATTCATTTCAAGATTTAACTCTTGTGCCAGTTTTGTGATTTCTTTTTTTACAGTAATTGATTTTTGGCCGCTGACTTTTGCGGCCTCTTTATCACTATCATTAGCATAGCGAAGCATAGGTCCGCTTAAATGGCCTTTGACTTCTTCAGCTGTATCAAATGGAAAGCTTGTGATGTATGCCAGGTCGTTTCCAAACTCAGTCTTAACAATAACTTCTTTTCCGTAAGTAAATTCATTTGAACCAAGTTCGACAATGTATAGATTTGTATCCGCCATAACTCTGGCCGTAAAAAATTTTGTGTTTTGTTTCTTATTCATGCGGCCAGTATAGGTGGCTCAGAGCACTATGTATACAAACCAAAAGAGTATGGTTATCTATAGAAGAGCTTTACGTTTTGAAAGTCTACAATTCTTTTTAGACTTAAACATTCAAACATCATTTGACCATTATACTTTATAGGAATCAGTGAGTGAGCACTCACAACGAAGCTTGCGTTTTCTTTTTCAATTTTAAGCTGTGGACTCTGGGAGTAGTTTTGAATAATCCAATAGATCAGCTCATAGCTATTCTCACAAGGCCGAGCGACGGCTTCAGGGTTAAATCGATACTTATATATGCCTTCTTTATGACGCTTACTTGAACTTGGGAGAACTTTTTCCAACCGAAACCATTTTGATAACCCATCGAAGAAGTCGATTACATCACCATGTGATTCAACAACATAAAAAGTACATGAGTGTTTGGCATTAAGAAGTGTTTCAATTGTTTTAAAGATCAGATTGCTCAGGGGAAGATAAATATAATAAGCGGACTCAAGTGGGAGTTGATCTTCTAAAAGGTTAAAAACCTTCATATCGTTGGTGTTGAGACCTAATGCTTTACCTATATTCTTAGCATGTTCTACCCGTGCGGCCTCGACTTCTAGTCCTACTGTCCGTCTTAACTTGAGGGCACAAGATAGAAGTGTGCCCTTACAATACCCTGCCCCTAGATCAACTAGTATTTGGTCATGATCAAGGTCTGAGAGGATTGTGTAATAGTCTCTAAAGCTTGTAGAGAACGCCTGTTCATCAAGGCCTACATAGTGGTCAGGGTTTTCGGAGTCAATTTGTTGTTCGATTTGATTATGTTTGATGCCAAAGAGTGTGAGCAGCCTCTGTTCACACTCAATTTCGTCTAGGTCGTCTCTGTCCAGTATGGACTGAGCCTGAAGGCCTATGCTCATTATATGTGCAATGCCTTCTTTTTCATTTTCTCGATAAGAGTTGTTCTATTCAGACAGAGAAGCTTACTCGCCTGGTTTTTGTTTCCACCAGTATAGCTTAGTGCTTGAAGTATAAGAGAATCTTCAATATCAGAAAGGACTCTTTTTAAATCAACGCCCTCTTCAGGTAGTTCAAAGATATGCTTGTAATGATCAGTCGCTAGAGGATTGTGTCTAAAGATTTTTGCAGGTAGATCCTCAGGAAGAATTTCATTACCACCTCTTAGAATAACAAGTCTCTCGATGATATTTTCAAGCTCTCTTACGTTTCCTGGCCAGTCATAAGACAACAACATCTCTAGTGCTTTATCACTAAAAGAAATTTCATTACTTCTATCAGCAGAAGAAAAGCGCTCTACAAAATATGAGATCATCAAAGGTATATCTTCTCTTCTCTCTTTTAATGCAGGTATTTTTATAGGGATAACATTTAATCTATAAAATAAATCTTCTCTAAACTTTCCTTCCGTAACCATGTTCTCTAGGTCACGGTGAGTGGCTGCAATTACTCTAGTATCAATATGTACGCTATCAGTAGACCCAACAGGTTCAATTGTCCTATTTTGTAATACCCTCAAAAGCTTAACTTGAAGCATGTGAGGCATATCTCCAATTTCATCTAAAAAGATCGAGCCTTTATCAGACAATTCAAAGCGACCCTTTCTATTGGAAATGGCACCTGTGAAAGAGCCTTTTACATGTCCAAAAAGTTCAGACTCCAAAAGATCTCTAGGAATAGCGCCACAGTTAACAGAAACTTTATTATTTCTTGAACGTGAACTCAGCTCATGAATAGCATGTGCTACAAGCTCTTTACCAGTCCCTGAAGGACCTGTGATCAATACAGTTGATTCAGTTAAAGCAACTTTTTTAATTCTTTCAAAAACATCTTTCATCACTTTTGATCTTCCGATCATTTGGCAAAAGATATCTTCTTCACTAGGGCTTTCTATTTTTACATTTCCACCCTTTCTCACTCTTGAGACACTTTCAACTTCAGACTTTAATTGAGCAAGGCCAATACCAAGCTTTTTGCTGATGGCCTCAATTACAAGTTTCTGAAGATTCTCTAATTCAAATGGCTTTGTAAGGTAGTGATACACACCCTTTCTCGTCGCCGATATTGCAGTTTCAATACTAGCAAAGCCAGTCATTGCAATGGAGACAAAGTTAAAGCCTTTATCTTTTAAATTATCAATTAATAGAAGACCATCGGCCCCTTGCTCAAGGCTAATGTCCGTTATTAGACAGAATGGTTTTGTTCGAGCGGGGTCACCCATTAGCTTGGATAAGCAATCCATTGAACTAGTAAACAGCTCAACTTCGCAGTTAAGTGTTTTCATGAGGTATTTTTTAATACTCAGTCCCAAAACTTTATCATCTTCAACAATGAAGATTCTTGGGTTCAAACCAAATTGCTCCATCTCATCTTCATCAGTAAAGATAGCTGGATTTATGATTTTTTGTTCAAATGAATTGTGTAGAAAATTGATGTCGTCCATGGTGTCTCCGCTTCTAAATGCTAGCGAAGTCGCCTACAGGTGTCAATTTTTAGACACTAGGAAAATTCTTTCTTATTCTTACCATAGAGTTAAAAATTTCAAATACTTAGCCAAACAAATTTGCTTTATGACCAGTAGTAGCGGATAAACTTCATTAAGTATTTTACCGATCTCTCAGGACCCCCCGCCCAGTAATAGTATGCGAGTGCCAAGGCCGCAAATACGGCAATTCCAAGGCAGACAGAAAGAAGCTTCTTCTTACGTCTTAACCAAAAAAGGTATGTAAATTCCCCTCCAATTAAAAGCAGAGGTACCGCCCAAAATGGCGTATAGCGAACTAAGAAATAGATTTCATCCATTTCCTAATTATAAACGATCTTTAATATGGAGCAAGCAAGGTAAAAAAAAGGCCTCCGATTGGAGGCCCTATTATTAGAAACGTGATTTTAACTCTTCTAAGTGATCTAGATTCTCCCAAGTGAATCCATTTCCAGAAGTTCTTCCAAAGTGACCATATGCCGCAGTCTCTTTGTACATTGGCCTAAGAAGGTCAAGTCTTTGAACAATCGCCTTAGGTCTCATGTCGAAGATCTCATTAACGGCCTTAGTAATAGCGTCTTGATCAACCTTGTTAGTACCAAAAGTATCAACAAGGAATGACATTGGCTTCGAAATACCAATAGCGTATGCAACTTGAACCAAGGCTCTGTCTGCAAGGCCAGCAGCTACAACGTGCTTTGCCACCTGTCTTGCAGCATATGCCGCAGAACGGTCAACTTTCGTAGGATCTTTTCCAGAGAATGCTCCACCACCGTGAGCACCATGGCCACCGTAAGTATCAACGATAATCTTACGCCCTGTAAGACCAACATCACCCATTGGGCCACCAATAACAAACTTTCCAGTTGGATTGATGTAGAAGTTGGTTTTAGCGTCAATCATGTCCGCAGGAACGATTTTATTGATAACTTCTTCTCTAATTGCTTCATGAATCTCTTTTTGAGAAATCTCTGGAGCATGTTGAGTAGAAACAACGATTGCTTCGATTCTTTTGATTTGGCCATCAACATATTCAGCTGATACCTGGGTCTTACCATCAGCTCTAAGCCAAGGAAGTGTCCCGTTATGTCTAACAACACTAAGCTGCTTAGCAAGCTTGTGAGAAAGGTCAATTGTCAGTGGCATCAAAGATTCACTCTCATTTACCGCATAACCAAACATCAAACCTTGATCTCCAGCACCTTGGTCCAGATCAACGCCTTTTCCTTCATCAACACCTTGAGCGATGTCAGGAGATTGCTTGTCCAGTGCCAGGTTTACAGCACAAGTATTTGCGTCAAAACCCTTATCAGAGTGATCGTAGCCAATTTGGCGAATCGTCTCTCTTGCTATTTCATGATAATCAATATTGGCAGTAGTTGTAATCTCTCCGGCCAATTGTACTAATCCAGTAGTAACCAAAGTTTCGCAGGCAACACGGGAATTAGGATCTTTCTCCAACAAAGCGTCCAAAATGGCGTCGCTGACTTGATCACAAATTTTATCCGGATGTCCTTCGGTAACAGACTCTGAAGTGAATAAATAATCTTTTAACATTGTTGCCTCCGAGCTAAACAACTAAATAAATAATACACTAAAGTGTAAACCAGATTTTATACATGACGCAGACCGAATAAGCAATTACTTCTTTATAAAATATTTGAACAAATGTGGATCTCGGTATTTGTAGAACTTTGGCCTGCCCTTCTCCCACATCACAGAATAGGTATCATCTCCTATCTTGATGACCTCAAAGGCCTGGCCTTTGGGATCTGTGAAAGAGTACAGATATTGATATTTATCGGCGAGATATAGACGAACTAGTCTTCGCTGTCCTAAGGCCTCATATCCAGGGCGTTCAGGGAAGCGAACATATTCATGCCAAACGGTGGACATGTCTATTTTTCCAAGCATTGAAACCCTGGAGAAGTAGCGAAGCACGTTAAAGTCTTCTTTCTTATCTTTTATTGCTTTAAGGGAGATTTTCACATTTTTGTCTCGAAGACCCCTTCCTATGCGGGACATGTCTGGACAAAAGATTTTAACCACACTTGATATATAGTGGTAAGTGAATGAGAACTCTCCCACTCTAAATAAAGTATTTAACCACTTATGTTTTGAGTACTCTTCAGGAGATAGGTCTAAGTGTTTAACGAGCTCTTGTTTTGGATCCAAAGAACTGTAAAAAGGATGCTCAACTCTATTTAGAACAATTTGGGCCACATCAATTCTTTCAAGAGCATCTTTTCCATCAACAGTTCCCACTTCATTAAAAAGAATTGTTTCCAATACGAAGATGGCCTTCATAAGCTCCGGCTTATTCATCCACCACTTATAAACCTCAGCTTGTTTGGTATAAACGAATTCTTTTAATTTAATTGAAGCTTCATTCTTATCTTTTACGAGCTTTTTGGCCTTGTCTCTATTCTTAACTTTGATGATGTCAGTATAAAACTCTAGGTTTCTATCAGTTCTCTCCGCCCAGTCATTAAGCCTTAAAAGTTGTTCTTGCTTGCCTCTGGCCAGTACTTTTTTAATATACCTAAGCGTCCACTCCAGATCATATCGAAGGCTCT
>JAGSHJ010000556.1 GCA_023954595.1 Bacteriovoracaceae bacterium
AAAAATGAAGATGGTATCCTTACTTTGGATAGACCTTCAGAATCTAAAGATCATAAAGCAAAACATGGTTTATACCGAGCTTTAATCAATAATATGATGATTGGTGTGTCTCAAGGATGGACTAAGGAACTTGAGTTGGTTGGAGTAGGTTATAGAGCTTCGAATCAAGGTCAAAAATTGGATTTGGCTTTAGGATATTCTCATAATATAGTTTTAAACATTGCTGAAGAAGTAAAAGTTGAAACTATTTCTGAAAAAGGTAAAAACCCATTAGTTAAATTGTCTTCTTTAGACAAGCAATTAGTTGGACAAGTTGCGGCAAAGATTCGTTCTTTCCGCAGACCAGAGCCTTATAAAGGAAAAGGAGTTAAGTATGTAGGTGAACAATTAAGAAGAAAAGCGGGTAAAACTGCATAATATATAAAGGTTATGGCATTAACAAAACTTCAAAGAAGACACAGAATTAAGAACAGAATCAGAAAGATTGTTTCTGGTACTGCAGCAAAACCTAGATTATCAGTTTTTAGAAGCAATAAAGAAATTTCAGCTCAACTGATTGACGATGTAGCCGGAGTAACGCTGGCATCAACTTCATCATTATCATTGAAAGATGCTAAAGGAACGAAGATTGAGGTGGCAACTGCGGTTGGAAAATCACTAGCTGAACAAGCTGCTAAAGCTGGAATTGAAAACGTGGCTTTTGATAGAAATGGTTATTTATACCACGGTAGAGTAAAAGCCCTAGCAGAAGGCGCTAGAGGAGAAGGTTTAAAATTTTAAGATTATTCCATGTACAAAAAATATAATAACGTAGAAAGAGTAAAGCCGAGCGGACTTGATCTTAAAGATCACTTGGTAGGAGTACAAAGAGTTACTAAAGTAACTAAAGGGGGAAGAACTTTTAGTTTTTCAGCCATTGTAGTTGTAGGAAACGGTGATGGAGTAGTTGGTCATGGATTAGGTAAATCTCAGGATGTAGCATCTGCAATTGCTAAGGCAATTGAAGATGCGAAAAAGAATTTAGTAAGAATTCCTATTATCAACCAAACTTTACCACATGAGCAAAAAGGTAAATTTGGTGGTGCAAAAGTGTTCTTGAGACCAGCTTCACATGGTACTGGGGTTATTGCAGGTGGTGCAGTAAGAGCAGTATTAGAATCAGTAGGAGTTCATGATGTACTTTCAAAATCACAAGGTTCTTCAAACCCTCACAATGTGGTTAAGGCAACTTTTGATGCCTTATTGAATCTGAGAGATGCATATACGATTGCCAAGCAAAGAGGTATATCAGTTGAAAAAGTGTTTAACGGTTAATTTTTAGCGATGAAAAGAATTAGAGTAAAACAAGTACGGAGTAAAATCAGACGTCCTAAAAATCAGAAGTTAACACTTGATGCTTTAGGATTACATAAAATGAATCAGGTTGTGGAGCATGATGCGACACCAGCGATTCTAGGAATGGTAAAAACAGTTAATCATTTAGTTTCTGTAGAGGAAATCAAATAAGATAGAAGCTTATGCAATTAAATAACTTAAAACCTGCAAAGGGTTCCGTAAAAGCGGGAAAGCGTATT
>JAGSHJ010000385.1 GCA_023954595.1 Bacteriovoracaceae bacterium
ATGCTTGAATTTAATAAGTCCGAAAAAAATCTTCATGAGGTTGCCCAATTAATTTGGGACGATGAAGTTCTCTTTTGGAAAGACCTAAGCGTGGATCATAAAGTGCTTCAGTGCGGTTTCGTGGATAAACGGCCAAATTATGGAATGGTTCATGATCCAAATGCCCTTAATTTAAATGAGCTTACAAGTCATGCCGGACTCTTTGGAACAATCGACGGAGTTTGTAAAACTCTAATAAATTTCAATCAAAAACTAGATCTACTAAAACATATGAATAGTGAACTCTCTGACGATCACGAACGCTTTGTTTTAGGCTGGGATACTGTAACAAATCCTAATAATACACTGGCCGGAAATGGCTGTGGTGAACGAGTTTTCGGTCACTTAGGATTTACTGGTACTTCCATATGGATCGACCCTGTGAAAAAACTTGGACATGTTCTGCTCACTAATGCGACAAAAGTGCATTGGTTTGATAAAACTGAGTTGAACAAGCTTCGAAAATCACTAGGGGAATTCATATGGGAAAAGTCTTAGCTCTAACACTTACTTTATTTATACAATTTAGCACATACGCTCAAATTGCTGTAGTGACTGATCTAGATGACACCCTAAAACGAACAAATGTAGAAAATACCGCCCGGGCGGCCTACAACGCTTTTTTTACCCAAAGAATTTTTTCTAATATGAATACTCTTCTAGATGAGATGAGTAGCTATGTGGACGATATCTTTATTCTAAGTGCCTCTCCTAAGATATTTAATTTCAACATCCAAAAACTTCTTGAAGAGCATGAAATAGAGCATACTGATCTTTTTACTCGAAAAGGTTTAGAGGACAAGTTTGAATACAAGTACAATAAAATCATTAGTGTTCTTGAGATGGGTTATGAAGGTGTTATCTTAATAGGAGATGATCTAGAATTAGACCCGGCCATTTATGATCTAGTAAAAAAGAATCACCCAGACAAGGTCTTATCAATCTATATTCACAAAGTTAAAAATAGTCCACTTCCTGAGAGTTCTACTGCGTATTTTAGTGCTTATGACCTTGGTGTTCGTGAGTATCTGTCTGGAAGGCTCACAGCTAGTCAGGCCAGGTATATAGGTGAGAGAATTCTTGATGAAAAGAAGTTCTCTAATGCTTTCCCAAGATTTACTCACTGTCCAAAAAAAGGGCTATCTGAAGCCGAGCTTCCAAACTCATTGGAGCTTGAGCAGATCACGGCCTTGGTGGATGAGCGAATAATCAATTATTGCCGTTAACTCTCTTAAATAGACTAAGGTATCTTTATTCGTTAAGATTGAAGCATATTCAAAGGAATGAATGTGGAAATAAATCTATCCAACGCACTTGGCGGCGAAGACATAGCCAAACGTAGAGACGAATTCAAAAAAATCTTTTTTTACCGCATGTGTGGAACAGGCATGGGGGCGAGCGCTTGTTTGTTAAAAGAGGCGGGCTTTCATATTGAAGGTGCTGACGCGGCATACTTTCCTCCTATGAGCGACTACCTGAAAACGACTGGTATTGCTTGTCATGACTTAAAAGACGTTGATGCTGAATTCTTAAAAAATTATGACCTGATCGTTGTAGGCAACTCCGTTCCTAGGCTTAGTGAACACGCTCGCATGATTGAAAACTGTGGTGTTCCTTTTACCTCTTTTCCAACGATCTTAGGATCACTTGTACTGAAAGAGCGCCAAGTTATAGGTCTTGCAGGAACACATGGTAAGACCACTACAACTTACTTTTTAACTCAACTTCTTGAAAAACTAGGTGAAGACTGCGGATATTTAATTGGTGGAATTGTAAATGGAAGAGCCCCGGCAAAAATAGGGACTTCCAAATATTTTACAATCGAATCTGATGAATACGACAGCGCCTACTTTCAAAAATACGCAAAATTTCGTCAGTACGAATTGGATCACATGATTCTAACTTCACTGGAGTTTGATCATGCAGATATATATTCAAGCATTGAAGATATTGAGAAAGAGTTCCAAGAAAGCTTCAATAAGTTATCTGGAAAGCTCATCGCAAATGATGCTTATCCTTCTATACATAAGCTTAAGGGTGTAAATCCTAAACTTAATTGGACTATGTATGGAGATGACTCTGTGGAAGGCCCAAACAATGCAGTTACTGGCAAGGATGGAAGTCAGTTCACTCTTTTATTCAATGGTGATCAACTTCAATTTAGTACAAATATCGTAGGTAAACATAATATCTTAAATATAAGTGCATGTGCTTTGTTTCTACTTAAAGAAGGTTTTAGGCCTGCATCCGTAGTAGAAGCTGTGAGAGAGTTGTCACTTGTAAAAAGACGACAAGAGGTTAGAGGTACATATAACGGATCGGTAGTTATAGATGATTTCGCTCACCATCCAAGAGCAATTACTTTGACTGTTGAGGCCATCCAAGCGGCCTATCCTGAAAAAAATATTGTGACTGTGTTTGAGCCCATTTCTGCAACAGCTAGAAGCTCTATCTTTCAAAAAGAGTTTACTCAAAGCCTTATGAGTTCAAATAAAGTGATTTTGGCAACTAATCCACTTAAGACAACTGTTGAGAATTCGGACAACTTGGACTGTGACCTTTTGGCCCAAGAATTAATGGACAAAGGTATTCAGGCCTGCTGTGCCAGAAATTTAGAAGATCTAAGAGAACAAATCAATCTATGGACCAGTGAAGAGAATGTTCTTCTGGTTTTAAGCAATAGAACTTGCCTTGGATTGTGGGAAAGCGACTTTGTTTCTGAAATCGTTTAGTCTAACTATTCTTATATCGGTCTTTTGTTTGAGTGCTCTTGCAAAAGACCCTTCAGTTTCCTGGTCAGGCAACCTGTATAAAAAGGCCTACGAGTATAAGAGTTTGCACCGCAAGTTCTCAAATGCTGTCTGTACACCTGGAACAGATCACAAATACTATAAATTTCTAAGAAACTATCGAGGAGCGGGCTTCTACCTTCCACTGATAGACAATGATATTGATCGCCAAGCTATTAAGAAGAATCTGTCCCACTTTAAAAAGAAAATTGCCTACATTAAAAATACGGCAAAGAAACTCGAGAAGATGGAAAAGCTTCCAAGCTTTACTGAAGTTTCAGATCCTCTAAGAGAGAATTTGAGAAACCTTCTAAATTTCAAAAAAGAGTTTTCCCAAAAAATCGGACAAGATAAGAAGGATAAACTTAGAGCGCAATCCAATGCAGAGCTTAAACTTTTAAAAAAGAATATGGATATTTTCTTCTCAAAAATATTCTTCTTTAAAAGTTACAACTTTCCAAATGATCACCTTAAAAATAGAAGGGTATTTGAGCTTCATAAGCACAAAGAAGATATCGCTAGCCGCAAGAAGGCCAACGCCAC
>JAGSHJ010000252.1 GCA_023954595.1 Bacteriovoracaceae bacterium
GTGGTGGACACAAGGTCTACCAAAGTGCTGGGCACACGATGACAATTGAAATGTCCCCAGCAAGAGTAAGCGCACAAATTGAAATAGACTGGTACTAAGTTCCAGATGAAACCACATCAATCGACAATTTTTTCCCATTCCCGCCTTATTTGAAGCGTTTGGCAATTCCCCTTAAAATTAAAATATTCAATTTTTAATTTAAGGACGAATTATGAAATTTCGAATTCTAGCTTTGTTATGGGCGGCCCTGCTCAGCTCTCAAGTATTTGCTTTAAACGACCAGGTAAAGGCCAAGTCATGTGACTTACCCAAAGACGAAGTCATCACTGTTGGTTGTACCTACCACTGTAGCAAGTGGGTTCGTTGGGGAATTTACAGAAGAGCGAGACAGCTTGGATATAGAGTTCGTATCGTTAATATTTTTGCTAAAAACACCTCTCCTGATATTTCAAAAGTTGATGCGCTACTAATCCCTGGAGGAGCAGACATCAACCCTAAATATTACACTCCACACGTTGAGGCCGATCTAGCTCAAAAAATAAAAGAGCTCGATTACTTGGTTGATTACAACTATGAGGGAAGACAAAGAGATCCTTTTGAGCATGATCTTTTAAAGACATACTTTGGAAATGAGCAGTTTAGCCACACCCCTGTTCTTGGAATATGCAGAGGGATGCAAATGCTAGCTGTATCTCAGAAGATCCCTTTATATGTCGACATCAAAGAAGAGTTAGGATTTAGAAATCGCTACTGGAGTATTGATCGCATCAGGTCAATCAATCCAGAATCTGTAATCCAAGAGCAAGTCAGAAGTAAGTTTTGGGGCGTTGAATACCACCACCAAGCTATTAGATACGACTACTTCAACAAGCACCGTGATCGTTGGCCACACCTGGAAGTTACGGCCCTATCCAATGGCGACAAAATTCCAGAGGCCCTTGAGTTTTACAAGCGTCCAGTTCTAGGCGTACAATTTCACCCCGAATGGACATTTGGAAAGGTGCGATACGGAGTCTTTGGTTGGCTTCTAAACCGCGCATGTCATAAGAAAAATAATGATTCTCAAAAAGTAAGGACAGCTAAATTATGAAACTTATTGCTCTAATCGCACTATTGAGTGCCCAAATCATGGCAGGGATAAACCAAGCTCCATCACCGTTTTCTACAAAATTCGGTAGAGCTGTTTTCGTTGACTTCCAAAGTGCTGAATATGATCTTATCTTTAATCACAAAGAGCAGATCGCTTACGCCGATACTACTATTGTCTTTGACACAAATGATGAAGGGCTTCCAATCTTTGACAGCGTTTCCACCCCTCAGGCCATTTGGGTTAACGGAGAAGAAGTTTCCCAAGAAGAAGTCTATGTTCCTGGAGGCGTCTCCAAGGTAAGAGTTGCCAATGCAATCGTAGCTCCTGGAAAGCATACAATGCGAATTAGAAGCACTATTGATAAAGGTGTCTCTTTTGGCGGCAAGGGTGTCTCAGCAGGTTTTTTCATAAAAGACCTAAAAGATAGAATGTTTCTAGAGAGATATGTTCCAACTAATTATGAGTACGACCAATACAAAATGACCTTTAGAGTAAAAGTAGAAGGTGCCGATCATAGATGGCATGACATCTTTGCCAATGGTGAAGTTGTAAATTCTTCTCAAAACACTTTTGAAATCACCTACCCAGACTTCTATACCTCTTCTAGTGTGTACTTCCACCTGGTTCCTAGAAGAAAGTATGTTCGCTACTACCTAGAGTATACTTCTATTAATGGCAGAACATTTCCTGTGACTATCTACTCTCATTGGAGATTTTTAAATCGCTATCTTAAAAGAAAAGCTTGGACTGTACTTCAAGAGCTTGAAAAAGACTTTGGCCCATGGCCTCACCCTCGCCTAATTATTTATGGCACTGGTATAAGAGGTGGAATGGAGTACGTGGGTGCGACAGCAACTTCACTGGTTTCACTAGGGCATGAGCTTTTCCATAGCTATTTTGCCAAGGGTGTAATGCCAGCTGATGGAAATTCTGGCTGGATGGATGAAGGCCTTGCAAGCTGGAGAGACAAAGGCTACCAAAGCCATGAAGCTCCTAACTACTACAGTGTAAACCTTGCCAAGCATAATAAATACACTCGTAAAACTGATAAGCGCTCTTATGTGAAGGGTAGATCATTCTTTGCTTATATCGACTATCAACTAAAGGCCAAAGGTCTGGCAGGACTTAAAGATTTCCTAGCGCTTTATTTTGTAAAAAGACGCTTCACTACAGTGACTACAGAAGACTTGATATCTGATCTAGAAAACTATGCTCAGGCCAGCTTTAGAGAAGATTTTAATCAATACATCTTTGGTGGACATGCGTCATCAACAGGTAGGTCTCCGGCCATTGTACCAGAGAACCCACATCACCCTGAATACACAGACCAAGAGTTAGAAAGTATCTTATAATGACCTGGGGTGGGATTTAACTCCCACCCCCTACTCTCCATCTAAATAATTCCACAATCTGTCGACACGATGCCCTTGTGTTAGCTAAATAAGTTATAAATAATAGAAAGAAACATCCCAGAGGAAATATGACTTTAACTCAGCTTGAATATGTATTAGCGGTTCATGAACACCAACACTTTGGAAGGGCCGCACAGAGCTGCTTTGTGACTCAACCAACACTCAGTATGCAATTGCAAAAATTGGAAGAAGAGCTTCAGATCACAATATTTGATAGATCTAAAAATCCTATCCAAGTAACATCAGACGGTGAAGTCGTTGTAGAGCAGGCCAAAAAGATTATTCTTGAGCACAAAAAGCTCTACTCAATCGTAGAAGAGAGTAAGTCTGAGATTCAAGGAAGCTTCAGGTTGGCAGTAATCCCAACACTGTCCCCCTTTATTATTCCCATGTTTGCTAAAAGCTTTAATGAGAACTATCCAAAGGTGAATCTTCACATCACTGAGAGCAAGACTGAAGATATTATTCGCATGCTCAAAGATGATGAAATCGATGCAGGTCTTTTAGTGACCCCTCTTCATGAGAAAACCATCCGTGAAAGAAAGCTCTACTATGAACCTTTCTATTTATTTGTGGCAGAGAACCATCCGTTTTCGAATAAGAAGTTAGTTAAAGAAGACGAGCTGGATATCAATGAAATTTGGTTACTAAATAAAGGAAACTGCTTTAGGGATCAGGTTTTAAGAATTTGCTCAAAGACAAAAGACAAAAACCTCACAAACCCCATTGATTTTGAATCAGGAAACTTTGAGACACTAAAGAATATGGTTTTAAGTGGTAGTGGCTATACAGTACTTCCTCATATGGCCATTCAACAACTTCCTGAGAAGCAAAAAGACCTTGTGCGTCGATTCGCAACTCCAGCTCCAATTCGTGAAGTTTCTCTGGCGCATAAGAAGGACTGTGTTAAGCAGAAGATTCTAAATGCCCTAGAGGAAGAGATTTTGGCCAATGTTCCAGATGATTTGAGACAAATGGACGCTGACGGGCAACAAGTAATTGAAATTACTTAATAAAGGCAATTAGGCTTCATATATAGATGATATGTGGTCTAACGACTTTAATAGATTTTGACTATTGTCAGAATAGAGATTATCAATTGTATTTGATTCGAACTTTAATCGATAATGTTCCAAACTCAACACATAAAGGAGAATATTTATGAGCACACTAGTAACAAGACCGGCTCCAGAATTCAAAGCAACAGCTGTAATGGGCGACGGATCTTTCAAGGAAGTTTCACTTTCAGACTACAAAGGTAAGTATGTAATGCTTTACTTCTACCCACTAGACTTCACTTTTGTTTGTCCTTCTGAAATTCTAGCTTTCAATAACAAAGTAGCTGATTTTAAAGAAAGAGGCGTAGAGCTTCTTGGTGTATCAATTGACTCTCAATTTACTCACCACGCTTGGAGAAACACTCCAGTTGAAAAAGGTGGAATTGGCGAGATTGATTACCCACTAATCGCTGACGTTTCTAAGCAAATTGCTAGAGACTACGGAATTCTTTTCAATGAAGAAGTTGCTCTTAGAGGAATGTTCTTGATTGATACTAAAGGTATCGTAAGACACGCAACTATCAATGACCTTCCACTTGGAAGAAACGTTGATGAAGCACTTAGAGTTGTAGATGCACTTCAGTACCACGAAGAGCACGGCGAAGTTTGTCCTGCAAACTGGAAAAAAGGTGACAAAGCAATGAAGCCAACTGCTGAAGGCGTTGCTGAGTACCTTTCAAGTACACACGGTAAATAATCCCTCCCAGGATCTATATACTTTGGGGGGCCTTCGGGCTCCCCTTTTTTTTTTCCTATAATTTTGTTATGTATTGCCCATGATAAAATTAATTCTTTCAACAACACTTATTATTTCTACTACTACTCTTTGGGCCTCAAAGGTTGAGAACTTCTCACACAGAAGCGAGCTTGCCATTGTCTCCACAGGTGGAAACTCCAAGGTGGAAACCTATAATGCCAAGACAGAGAGCACGTATGAAGTCGGAAAGCGCTCATACACAGCAGGCGGCCACTACACTCTTGGACTTCAAGGTGCAGACGACGGAGATATGCAAGAGAGTGCCAGAAATTGGGATGCGAAAGTAAAATATGAACAAGCACTTAGAAGAAACTTCAACGCTACCGCAGCAATTCAATTTGAGGGTGATGAATTTTCAGGTTACGAACAAAGGGAAAACCACGATCTTGGTGGAAAATATATTTTTGTAGATACCGATAAAAAGTCTCTCCACTTTGAAGCGGCA
>JAGSHJ010000316.1 GCA_023954595.1 Bacteriovoracaceae bacterium
CTAAAAAATCCATAGGACGTAGGAGACCAATATGATTGTTAATTTGAATATGTTTATGGCCTCTTCATTAGTGTTTGTTCTGGTTCCCGGACTAGATACAATTTTTGTTGTGAATAAATCAATCTCACAAGGAAGAAAAGCTGGAATAGTGGCTACACTAGGAATTGCAACAGGTGTTCTTTTTCATACAGTCTTAGGTGGATTAGGTGTTGCTATCCTGATAGCAAAGTCCCCTATGCTCTTAGCAGGACTGAAATACCTTGGTGGAAGTTATCTTATTTTTTTAGCTGTAAAAACCTGGAAGGCCCCAGTACTCCTAGCAAACTCAAGTGGGCCAAGGCCACAACGTAGCTTAAAGAAAGTATTTATGAGTGGCGTATTTGCCAATATACTCAACCCAAAGGTTGCACTATTTTTTATATCTTTCTTTCCTCAGTTCATAAACTTCAATGAACAAGGTGCCACACTTGGATTTTTCCAATTAGGTTTAATCTATACTGCTTTGACTGTTTCTTGGTATTCATGCCTTACTTTCTTCGCCTCTATCTTCACGGAAAGTATTCAGACGAATATGAAAAAACAAATGATACTAAAAGGAACTTCTGCATTTTTCTTTGCAGCATTAGGAGTAAATATAGCGGTGTTTTAATTTCGTGTGGAGGATTTTAATCCCATGGTAGCCAGGATAGTCCTTCACGTACACCTTTGCGCATTTTAGCAGGAGAGCTACACTGGTAGCCGTAAAGACCTAATCCAAAGATATGAAGCATTAAACTAGTTGCACGCTCCTTAATTTCTTTTTTTCCATAATCTTGTTCAAGATAATGGCAAAACAAATCTTCTATTTCATCAAGCTTAGATGAAGCAAATGAGTGTAGCTCATTATTTTCAGCTGCAAGCTCGAGACTTGTTTTAGCTAGAAAACAACTTGTGTAGTCACACTTTAGAGTCCCCTTAATCATACTCTCAAGATATCGACAAATTCCCTTTGATGGAGTTGGTGCGGACTCAATTTCTTCTTTAAGCTTCTTTAGGCCCTTTTGAGAATAACGCTCTAGTGCTTCCTTAAATAAACCATCCTTACTTTCAAAAGCTAAATAAATCGAGCCAGGCTTTAGGCCAGTTGCCTTAACAACTTGTTGCATTGAGGAGGCACTGTATCCATGTTGCCAGAAGAGCTCAATCGCACGATCTAGGACTTCTTCTCTATTAAATTTTGCTTTTGTCATAATGATTCTCACACATTTTGAGTACTTACATACTATACACCATTTTTCTTGAACGGTCATTCAAAAAAGGTATTGACTCCCACGGTGAAGATGCTATTAATTGAATGATCATTCAAAAATCTATTATAAAGATTTTCTAAGGAATTAGTGATGTATAAGCAAACAAGAATTTTATTAACCCTATCAATTCTCATATTGTTCGTTGTAACTTCATGTAGTTCTAAAACCAATGTAGTACAGACTCCTGCTCAACAGGAAACTAAGGTTACTACATTTAATACTCAAGTTTCTGAAGAGCTAAGACCTATTGTAAATACTGTTCCCAAGCTTAACATCTCCAATTACACGATAAGTAAGTCACGCGAAATACTTAACTCTAACTTCATTAAGCTTGAGAAGACCAGGCCTAAAGTAGACGGAGTTATAATTAGTAACGAATACATAAATAGGCCTTCAAGCCCTAATAAGTTGCGAATTCGCACCTATCAACCAGAATTAAAAAATCAGTCCCTGCCTGCCCTATTATGGATGCACGCAGGTGGGCTTATAGCCGGAACGCCAGAGCAAGATGATCATAGATTGAGTAAAATTGCCAAAGATGCAAACATGGCCGTGTTTTCAGTGAACTATAGATTAGCTCCAGAACATAAATACCCTGCAGCGATAGAAGACTCCTATGTAGCCCTACAGTGGTTAATTAAAAATGCTCAAAGTTTAGGGATTGACCCTTCAAAGATCGGAGTTGGTGGTGCAGGTGCTGGAGGAGGTATTGCAACTGCCTTGGCACTTATGGAGAGAGATAAAAATGAATTTAAAATTCGTTATCAACTTCTTATCTACCCAATGCTAGATGACACAAATATTGCTCAGGCAAGTGAAACGGTTCCAGACTCACTATTGTGGAGTAGACAAAATAACTTGTACGCTTGGAGCTCTTACCTAGATCACCCTCCAGGATCTTCTAAAGTATCTAAATATGCAGCGGCAGCTAGAGCAAAGGATCTTTCAAACTTTCCACCGACTTTCATTGCTGTTGGTGATGCAGATCTATTCTATGAGGAAGGTACGGCCTACGCTAATCGATTAAAGAATGCTGGAGTGGCCACAAGTCTAAATGTATACAAAGGCGCGTTTCATGGATTTGACTTATTTCCAGGAAAAATGACTAGGGAGCTAAATGCAAAAATCATCAATGAGATAAAGCTTAACCTCTCCCCTGATCATTTAAAACTTAGCACCCTATAAGTAGTTAATTGAGCTAGGTTAATTAATTTAATTTAGCTCTAAAACCGTCAATAGAGATCCTATTATTCTTAATATTGGCACCTAAAAAGAAAATATATAGAACATATCCCATTTGAAGTCCCGCAAGATCCCACTTCTGTAGAAGGCAAACTCCACTAATCAACATAAGCATATTCATATTTAACACCAGAAGAGAAAGCTTTGTTTTAAAACCCACAAACAAAAAGAGACCAAATACAAACTCTACAGGAGAGATCAGATAAGAACTAATCGTAACTAATGGTCCCGGTAGAAAGGTATCTGCAAACATCGCAGACATTTTACTTGTAAACGCAGAATGATTCCCAAATAGCCTCACACCTCCATGTATAAGCATATTCATGCCCATGATCACTCTAAAGAGTGCATAATTCTTTTGCTCAAAGGTTGTTTCATTCATGCAAATTCCTCCATGTTGTTTTTTTTATTTTACCACTTGGTAAAATATGTTAATTTAATAAGCTATGGGACGCAATATAAATTTTGACAAGCATTTAGTAATAGAGCAAATAACAAATTTATTTTGGAAAAAAGGCTTTAATAACACTTCTTTAAAAGACATTGAAGACACGACAAATGTAAAGAAAGCAAGCCTGCACCGTTTTTTTGGCATTAACAAGGAAGAGCTCTTCAACAACTCTCTTGAACACTACTTTAAAAAGTCTTCAGCACGTTGGAGTGAATTAGGTCAGGGAGTGGAGTTTTTAGATGCTTTTTTTAAAAACTTACTAGACCAGGCAAAATCCAAGAAGGACTCTGATGGTTGTTTGGTCATGAACACTGTTCTTGAGTTTGCTCCAACAACTTCAAAGAAGCACAACCCTGCGAATCGATATTTCGAAAAGGTTCGTGCAAAACTAAAAAAAGAAATTACGTTTGAACTCAAGAAGAATAACTGTAATGGCAATACAGACAAGCTATCCAAGTCTTATATGTCACTTGCGTTTTCTATTCGAGAGCTTTCAAAAATAACCAATGACCCTAGCTATTACTCCCCAATAGAGGGGCAACTAAACGCACTAAACCAAGAACTTGGGTGCTAAGGAATTACACATGAACAAATTTTTAATCATTACGACTCTATTTAACGGCGCAATCCTTATTCGTTTTTCTTTATCCAAGCTTTTCGCATGGCCGATATCTGTAGCAGCATTTATTGAAATGGCAAAACCACTTGGAATAGACCCGACTTTCTTCCGTGTTTTTACGGGAATCATTATTACAACTGTAGTCGTGGCTTATTTCACAAGTTTATATTTTATTGTTCGAGGCCTAATTCATAAAAGTACGAAGGCCTTAAACTTTGTAATGTTCTCAAACTTACTTGGTACAGGTGTAATGGCGGGTGCACTACTTTCAGAGTTCTTCTTAAGAGTCACTCCAAAATGGCCATTAGTTTACATAGCCGCTGCAATTATAATCTTCTCAGTTACAAATCTTCTTTATTTAAGAAAGAGTGCAGTAAAAGCTTAAAAAAGCAAAAG
>JAGSHJ010000467.1 GCA_023954595.1 Bacteriovoracaceae bacterium
TATCTTCAACAGGAAGAAGGTTTTTTTGAAGTTCAAAGATATGAACATCAACACCAAAAGCATTCCAAAAGTAAGCAAACTCAACACCAATCGCACCAGCACCAATAATACCAATAGACTTTGGCAGCTCTTCCATTTTAACCGCTTCCCAAGCACCAATAAGTCTCTTTCCGTCATGCTCAAGGCCTGGAAAAGATTTATAGTGTGCACCAGTAGCAAGAATTATATTAGTAGCTTCGATTGTTTCAGTATGACCTCTGTTAGATTTAACCTCAATCTGAGTGTTAGATCTAAGCTTAGCATAACCTTCAAAAGTCTCGATCTTGTTCTTCTTCATTAAGAAAGAAACACCTTTAGAGATTTTATCTGAAATACCCTTCGCTCTTTTTACAGCTTGAGCTCCGTCCAGTCCCTTAAGCTCTACATTAACACCAAGGTCCTTCATGTGAGAGATTTCGTGAACAGTGTGAGCAGATTTTAACACTGCCTTAGTAGGAATACATCCTCTATTAAGGCAAACTCCACCCATTTTATCTGCTTCAATGATTGCAGTCTTTTTTCCAAGTTGGCTTGCTCTGATCGCAGCAACGTAACCACCTGGTCCAGCTCCGATAACAACAACGTCAAATTTCTTCATGGATACCATCCTTTATATTGACCTTATGGGTCTAACTCGATATTAATCCTTAAGATTTAAGTAATGTTTGTACTAGAATTTTTTAAGTTTTGCATGACCCAATGTCAATAATTCAGAACAACTAACAAGGTGTGTCGTTATCGACCTTTCTACAACTCTTTCCGCTAAACTCTCTATTGAAGAGGTTAAGGTTATCAACAAGTTCTTTCCGAACGGGCTGGTTGCATTCGACCTTGAAACGACTGGGTTATCACCTTTAATGAACGAAATTATTGAGATTGCTGCGATTAGGGTTATCGGTGGAAATATTGAAGGATATCAAACACTTATAAAGCCTAGTGTTCCTATTCCTCCTTTTACAACTGATATTCATGGAATCACTGACGAAATGGTGGCCGACAGCCGCTCTATCGAAGAAGTTCTTCCGGAGTTCCTCGAGTTCTCAAAGGGATACGACTGGGTAGCACACAACTCAAAGTTCGACGTAGGCTTTGTCGTCTTTGGAATGCATCAGGCCAAAATAGACTTCTTTGACACTGAGGTATACTGCTCTTGCAAGCTTTCTCGAAAATTAGTCAAAGGTAGCGAAAACCATAAATTAAGTACATTGGCGAAGTTCTTTGACGTTGGCCTTGAAAATCACCACCGTGCACTTGATGACACACTCGCCTGTTTAAAGATATTTGCCCAGACTCTAAGAAAAGTCCAAAAGGACAAAGAGTTTAAAGAGGGCCACCTCATGAATATTCTAGACTTCAAGAAAACACTTGAGGTTGATATCCCTGCAAAAGTTAAGGGAATTCAAAAGTACCTAGAAAATCAAACAGCTATAGAAATAAAATACAAGGGCGGAAGTATGAAAGGTCAGTTTAGACCAATCAGACCGGTAAGCTTACTTCCACTACCACAAGGAAATGTACTCTATGCGCATTGCCTTAATTCGGACCTCTATAAATCCTTCTCTTTAAAGAAGATAACAGAATATAGAGAGATCCCAGAAAATGAGGAAAAGAAATGATGAAGATAAAGGGCAAGTCTCTTGGTTATAGAGCTCAACAACTTATTATTTTTATCATTCACATACTTTTACTTTGGTGGATCTACTGGCTATTGCAAAACACAGGAAACCTAACGACTGAAAAAGTATTTATACATTTTACTGGAATAGGTATTTACGGGGCGCTCTTAATTAGAGGTTGTGCGGCCTGGGCGAAACACCATCACTTAAAAGAAATAAATCAAGAAGAGACAAATAGTGATTCCAAGTGAGTTAAGTTGGAAAGACTCATTTAAAAGAGGTTTACGCTCTACTGAGCAGCTAAATCAATTCTTTAACATCTCGTTAAAAGAGATGCACTTCGACAATCTTATACCACTTCATTTAGCATATCGAATTAAAAAGCAAGGACTTGATGGTATTTTGGCCAAACAATTTCTACCATCTGATGAAGAAGTTGCTGATCACCAAAACAATGGGCTTAGTGATCCTATCGGTGATCAAAACTTCTCTCGTCCTGGTCAAATAATTCACAGATACAAGAATCGCGCACTCTTTCTACCTACAACTGTTTGCCCTGTTGTTTGTCGCTACTGTTTTAGAAAGAATGAACTTAGTAATAACGATGAAATCTTTAAATCTGATTTCCAAAAAACTTTAGAATATTTTGAGACTCACCCAGAGATTGAAGAGATTATTTTCTCAGGGGGAGATCCTCTCATGCTATCAAATGAGAAACTCGAATCTTACTTGAATAGCTTTTCTAAAATTAAGCATATTAAATATATTAGGCTACATTCACGAACTCCAATATCTCTTCCTCAACGAATTGATACTGGGCTTATTGAGGTCCTAAA
>JAGSHJ010000498.1 GCA_023954595.1 Bacteriovoracaceae bacterium
ATGGCATCAGTTAGTATCTCAAGTGCCATGGGAGGAAACTTATCCAGATCAATTAAGGCAACCACAGGATCATCAGAAGCAACAATAAAGTGATGTAACTCCTCTAGAAAATTTTTAACATTATTCTCATTATAAAGCCCACCGTAAAAGGCTTTAAGGTCAACATCACTTTTACAATGCTTAACCAATTCAAAGATAACTTCTTTCTTACCTTGTCCTTCTTCTCCAAGAACAATATTAAATCCTAGGTAATTTTTAAAAAGATTTTTATGAGAATATTGCTTTAGCGAAAAAATGATTTGTTTAATTACAGAAGCATAAGAAGGCAACTCTTTTATAACTCTGGCTTCTAAACTAGAAAAATTTTCAGTTTTAACCCAGGACCTCTTCACCTTTTGGCTTTCCTGGCTATTGTAATTAGCGAAAACTCGCCAAACCACTCCAACGGCTCCAATCACCATTAAAGCGCTTGTAACCTTATTGTTACTACCATACTGAATTATTAAAGGAATGGTGATAAAGAATAGGCCAATAGTTAATTCGTTTTTACCCATTCTATTTTCCAAAGATCCAGCTGTGTTGCTCACCTACTTGCATGACTTTGGTTTTAAACTCTCTTCCTGACCCTTTCATCGCGAAAGTTACACCTCCGCCGCCATCATCAACCGCCTTAACGAGAATTTGAGTTCCCCCATCTTTGTAAAACGGTACGGGGATAACCTGTTCAGCATTTGTTAAGTTAAAAAATCCTAACCTTAGATTATTCACGGAGATTTCAACAACGTCTCCGTCACTCTCTAAGAAGTCGTAAACTTTGATATCTCTTAAAGTCGATTTTTCTTCTTCTAAATCGGAAACAAGGATCGGTGACATTTTCTCAATCTTAACTGGCAGTGAAATCTTTCCATTTATTTTTTCAACATCAGTTTCCATAAACTGTTCGTAGCTATACTCAACTTTCATATGAAGACGGTCAGTCTTTGCATCTTGAACCAATGAGGCTGGTCCTTGATTCATCAAATTAACTCCAAGAGCAATCCCACCTAAGACAAGGGCTCCGGCCACCACTTTAACAAATATGCCATTTCCTTCAGTATTCGATTTAGATTGAGTTTGAGAATCTGACTCTGCGCTAGCCGAATTGACTTCCGGCTTCTCTTCTATTGGCTGCATTTACCCCTTCCTTGGTGTAGCGATACATCATTATATGGCTTTAAAGGAAAAAAAAGAAGTGTTAACAGCAACACAAGACGCCAAAACCAGCTTGTTGCAACTGGTCAAAAGTTAATCGGATGCCAAGTCTTAAATATATCCAAAAAAACGCCAAGTTCGATTAAAGTAGATCAAATACATTTGACCGAAAATATTCAGGCTTGAGGCTAAGTTATGTTAAAAATCACTCTTTTCCTTTTACTCAGTTTTCCCCTAATGGCAGCTGAAAAAGTTTGCACCGATTACAAAAGCTGCAATGAGTACAGTAGAAAGATAACCGACGTGAAGGTCTACAATAAGCTCTGTTCAGATTCAAATCAAATCAGATACATGCAAGCTTTAGGCTGTTACAAGGTGGGCAAAGGGTATAAAAAGAAAGAACCAAAAAAAGCTCAACAGTACTTTTCAAAAGCCTTGAAGCTCGGACTAACAAAAGATTGGCCTGGGTTTTACGGACATCTTGCCGAAACGTCTCGAGCACTGGGGGATCTTCAAACTACGATCAAATACAATAAGCTCGGTTGCAAAAACAATAGTGTAATTTCTTGCTATCAATTTCTGGAACATTACAATGGTAAGGAATTTGATACTCCTGAAATCAATTCAATCGTAAAGAAAGCTTGTTTCGACGCAATCAAAAAACGACTCTATGACTTTACTATGTATTGTTTCTATACAGCTGCTAATTATGCCCATTCTGGGAAAATGGAAAAAGCTAAGGCAGAGGCTCAGAAAATTTGTAATTTGCAAAAAGGATCGATTCTTTGCGACTCAGCTGATGTATTTTTCACACCCATTTCTCAAATTAAAGAAAAATCTCTTATAGGTGCGCCAGCTTATCGTGAACTGGCCAGAGTTCTCTATGAAGACAAAAATTTAGGAATCGTACTTCAGTCACCTGATATTAAAAAAGAACTAAAAAAACCAACGCTCAAAGAAAAATTTATAAAGA
>JAGSHJ010000434.1 GCA_023954595.1 Bacteriovoracaceae bacterium
GGAGCTTGACCCAGAAGATACGGCCTTAGGTTGTGTTTTTTCCACTATTATTCTTGGAGTCGTCCCATTTTACTGGGCACCTGGAGCGGGAGCCGCCATGGCAATTCCTGCACTTTTGGGCAGTAAAATGATGCTGGATAGCGAATACAATACAAGTCTGGCTCAAACAAGACTTGGTTCAATAATCTATAACGCTATTGAAGATCGAACACTTAATAATAAGCAACTTCGTTATTTGAAGCGCAAATACTTCTCGCGATTTGATTACACTAATCAAGAGATTGCAGATTTCTTTGAATACAACGCAGATAATTATGCCTTTTGCCCGAACACAAAAAAGTTTCATAAAACAGTGGGTTTAACTGAAAGCGGAATGGAGTACATAAAAGCACGTGGCTATAAAAGTGCTACTGGGCTTATGCTTTCATCCATGTCCGATGACCCGGGAGCTAAAGAGTTATTTGATTATGTAACTCAAAGGTACAGTTACTACGAAAGCACGCCTTATGGAGAAATGCTTAATCCAAGACAGATGAGAATACTTGTTCGCGAGTATGCAAAAGAGCATGGAATTAAAAGAGTGTTTCGCTAACTTAGATTCTTTCGCATCACACTTAATAATCAGTCCTGATCGCACTAGAGATCAGGACTAGATGAAAACTAATAACAAAATAAACAGGAATTGGTATCGCCAATACCTTAAATTAGGAGAATAAAATGAATAAATTTTTAATTGGATTAACACTTTTAACGTCACTGTCATCTTTTGCGCAGGATCCAGCAAAATATTGGCTGCTTAAAGTAGTAACGAGAGGTGATGGGATAGGAATGGACGATTATTATAAAGTGAAAAGTTGTTTACTAGAGTTAGATAAAGACAGCTTGAGCTTAAAAAGCAATGTTTATGAAACTGCTTATACTTTAGAAATTACTGGAGGTAGAGGGGTTGTAAGAAAACTAGCACTTACTAATATAAATGATTCCGAAGTCGGTGTTATTACAATGAATAATATCGATTTGACTAAGGCAGGCTCTGGTCTCCCAGAAATTGTTGTAGGGCAAGACCTTGAACATTCATTTTTTTCAAAATCTGGAGCTAAATTATATATTGAATCTATTGGTAGTAGTTTTGCAAATAAATACGAAGTTTGTATGGATAATGAATTCAACTAGCTAACCAATCAGTCCCTGTTCACTAATACAGGGACTTTAAAAAAAATCCACTTCGATCACGAAAGATCGTCTTCATAGTCACGGTTTGATGAACATTTTTTGAAAAACAAAGAAACTATATACACGGTTTTAAAATAAACTATTAGATTTATAAACAGGAGAATATTATGAAAAACTTAATTATCGGATTAACTTTATTTTCTTCAATGACATTTTGCTTAAGCTCCTTTGCGATTACAGTCTGTCTAGATCAAAACAATGTGGATGTGATTAACAGAGCAGATACTAAGGAATTTTTAAAGGAAAACTACTTGAGTATAAATTATAAGAAAATTGATAGCTATCAAGGCGAGGAGATACATGGCTTAAAGAAAGGATTGCCTCTCTATGCAGTCGAAGTTATGGCAACAAACTTTCATGAGGCTGGACCAGAAAGGGTCGATGGGAGGATCCCAAGGCAAGCTATGTATATATCTTTGACCCAAGATCGTAATATTGCGAGGAGGCTTCTTGATTTAAAAGCTGCATCAAGAAAAGTTGCTTGTACCTATGGGTCGTTAAAGTTTGAAAACAAGAGTATAGAAGACTCATTAGGTATTGAAGGTAAAGATCTCTCCTACCTAGATGACTCAAGACCTCTTTGGGAAACAGGTGTATATATAAACCCTAATACGACAACACTTAGAGTTGTGAATAATGTAGTTGAAACAAATTGTAATCCTCATTTTCTACCTATTCATGGAGATACTGCTACAACAAGGCTTAATGCTAAATTAATAGATGAAGAGAGCTTAACTTGGGTATACGATTTTAGTGAAATAACGGATGCTTTTGGAAGACACGTAAAAGTTATGTGTGATTAAGTCTAAACCACTAGCTATCAAATTAGTCTCTGTATCGAAAGGCAGGGACTTTAAACAAATTTCATCTCGATCACGAACGATCGTCATTAAAGTCAAGTTTCGATGAACATCCTTTAAGATAAAAAATCAATAAAAGGGTTAAATCTTAAAGGATTAATCTGCTAAATCACATGAGCTGCAGTGGTAGCACTAAAAAAATCTAACCTGGGTATCCTTTGTAAGTGTTTGAAATTTCGCGCTTTTGTGGGGGTGTTTCTTGGGTGTTAGGATTCTAACAGGGTATGTAATTCCATCCTGTAATCCACAGTTTGCTGCCCTCTGTTGGTATATTAAAAGTATGAAATATACTAAAACCAAAAAAATCCATGTTTTTACCTCTCTTATTGGGCTCTTTTTCTTGCCCTTGATTGGCCTGGCCGATGAGCATAAGTCTTCTTATTCAGGCGGAGCTACCTTTGAGTCTGATAGGGATTTAAGGGGCTATACTTTTAGGGGACGAGACGTGCTTTCCGATAAATATCGTTTTAAGGCGAAGATTAAAATGTATGAAAATGGAGATGCTGAGTTAGAAGAAATTCGGTTTATGATAGATACGATTGTGGATCATTATGAACCACTTGGTTTAGATATTGAAACATCATTATTAGGCGCTTACCGTGAAGTTTTACATCGAGATCTCGGTGCTGAAATAGGGATCCATATGATTGGTACAAAAGTCAGAAAACAGATGGAGTTTGAACAGCTTGATGAGATGACTTTCTTCGTTGAGGGGCAAGTTTCACTTAATGCCTTATCTAATATAAAAACTAGTTCTGATAATGACTTTATTGATCACCTTGAGTCCCAGAC
>JAGSHJ010000074.1 GCA_023954595.1 Bacteriovoracaceae bacterium
GCCCATCAGGCAGTAAAAAGAAGTTTCCGCCGTGTAGATCAGCATGAAAGAAGCCATCTACTAGCATTGTGTGAGTAAACATCTTCACACACTTTCCAAGCTTCTCTTCTAGATTAGGGTCTTCTTCTTTAATATTTTGGATGGCCGTAAATGGTTTACCTTCCAAAAGCTCCATAACCAAAACATCTTCAGTTGAGAACTCTTCATATATACTTGGAATTTTGAAGATCTTCTCTTCATCAATCTTTTCAATATTCGCCTTTAAGGTTTGGCAATTCTGGGCCTCAAGTAAGAAATTTAGCTCTAATTGAATGCTTTTGAAAAAGTCCTCAATTGCTCTAGAGATTCCAAGAAACTTTATTTCAGAGGAAACCTTCTCTGCCTGTGCCACCATGAAGGCTATGATTTCAAAGTCAGTCTTTATATGAGAGGCAATTTTTGGACGTTTTACTTTTACAACTACATCCTCACCGCTTACAAGCTTTGCCTTGTACACGACGCCAATAGAGGCCACACCAATGGGCCTTTCGTCTATAGATTGAAATACTTCTTCTAATTTCTTTCCAAGTGACTTCTCAAGTTGAGCGCGCGCCACTTCAAAATTAATAGGTGCAACCTTATCCTGAAGCTTTTTAAGCTCTTTAATAAGTGCGGGATCCAAAATATCTTCACGAGTAGATAGGAGCTGCCCTACTTTGATAAAGCTTGGACCAAGTTCTTCGAATGATTTTCTAAGTCGGTATCCTAGTGAGTGCCAAAAGGTTTTAGATTCGGAATCTTCCTCTAAGGCGGCCATGATCCTTTTCTTAGGAAGTACAATACCTGGGATTTTAGTGTGTAAGTTGGTTTTGATAATAAATTCGTCAAACCCATTACGCCAAAAGACGTTTAGAATCTCTCTAAAACGCCCTACATTTCTGATTGTTTTGGTAAAACCAATACCTGTTTTAACAATATCCATAAAATCCTTTTACCCCACTATCTTACTCTTCCCTGCATTTTCTACAACTTAGACAAATGTGTGTGCCATTTTTTCCTATGACTAAAAGGGTTTCACCTATTAGAATTAGCATATGAGATATATAGCCTTGATCATTTTACTCGGAATTGGCCAATTGCAAGCAGTTGAAACCTGCTCTAGAGTCGCTGTCATTAACTACCAAGAAGTTTTGGTGGATGCGGGCTCAAGTAAAAAAGGCGAAGGTCTCCGGTTTTATTTAGAAAAAGATCCTATCGCCAAGGATCTACTGGATGAGTACCAAGAAAAAAACCGTCCAAGTGTCTGGAGTGCAGGAACCAGTACTGTGGGTTCATTAATGGTTTTGGCCGGACTCACCCAAACAGGTGACAATCAAGGAATTACAAATAGAAATACCCTTCTCTATGGAGGAGGAATCCTAATTGCGATTACCTACCTGACATCCAAGACAGTGCAATATAATAATGAAGGAATCTTAAAGCAGGCCGTGGATCAATATAATAAGAGAAACAGTCCCAAGATATTCTTCTCCCCTTTTGGTGGTAATGACCAGGCCGGTTTCGGAATTGGCCTAAACCAGGAGTTTTAAAATGTCTGTAAAGTGTTATAATTGCCAAGGCAATTTAGAGATATCCAACGGTAGCGACCTTGGAAGAGCTGAAGAATGCCCATCTTGTAGAGCAGTTCTTAGATGCTGCAGGATGTGTGTATTTTATGATAAAAGCTCATACAACGAGTGCAAAGAACCCACAGCAGATCGTATTTTAGACAAAGAGAAGGCAAACTTTTGTGACCATTACAAGGTTGGCCAAGGGCAAAACGCCCAAAGCGAGAAAGTAGATATACTCGCACAAGCAAACGCACTTTTTAAAAAGTAGAAACTGGAGAAAAAAATGGCAAATCACCCTATGACTCTTATTGGTAAGAATATGCTTCAAGAAGAGCTGGATAAATTGATCAAAGAAGATAGAGAAGAGGTTAAAATTGCCATTGCTGAAGCAAGAGAGCATGGCGATCTAAAAGAGAACGCCGAATACCATGCAGCAAAAGAGAGACAGTCCCACATTGAGGGTAGAATTGCGGAGCTTCAATCAAAGCTTGGTAACGCTAACATCATTGACGTTTCAAAACTTGATCATGAAAAAATTGTCTTTGGTGCAACAGTTACGATCTACAGTGAAGATAAAGACGAAAGTTTCACTTATCAACTAGTTGGTGAAGATGAAGCACAAAGTTCAAAATCAAAAATCTCTTACAACAGTCCTCTTGGTAAAGGCCTTCTAGGAAAAGAAGAAGGTGACGAAGTTGTAGTTAAAGCTCCCAAGGGAGATGTGAACTATGTCGTCGAAGAAATTGAATACAAATAAAGTCCTGAGCTGGAATAGTGACATCTTAGCACTTTCCAGCTCCTCAAAACCCTCCCAGTCATTAATCAAACTTCAAAACGACGGCTTTAATAAAGTTAAAGACTTACTTTGGATACTGCCGCTTAGACTTCAGAGCTCACCTACTGCACAGAAGTTTAACATGATGAATGAGGGAGAGCTTTTTCTTGGAAAGGCAAAATTAATAAGTGCAAACTTCTCCCCAAGTTATGGAAGAAGAGGCAAGGGGCGAGTACAGCTTTTTAATGCGACCCTTATGGTCAAAGACCAACTCTCCGATGAAATAATAAATTTAAAGTTTTTCAACACCTACCCAGGTTTTCAAAAACAAATAGAGGCCAAGGACAGCTTCACATTTCTAGGACAGCCGACACTCTATAAAGGCCAGCTCCAAATCAACAACCCAAAGCTTGATCCCCCAGAGACAAAGAGCTCAACTGGCATGCTCATCGAGTACCCCACAGTCGCAACAGTTCCAGGTAGATACATTAAGGGAATTATTGATAAAATCCCTGATACCCTTTGGGAACAAGATGTTGATTTTTTTGAGACTCGACTCAATTTACCAACAAACTTCCAAACATTAATCGAGACCTTTGCCATAATGCACGGAAAGAGAAGATCTAATGCTCAAGAGCGAATTGATGCTCATGCCGATCTTGTATATTACGAATTTTTTGAGGATCAGCTTAAAGTTTTAGCGAGAAAACAGGGAAACAAAGCAAAAGCTGCCCCAAAGATAAACTGGGATGAAAACCACTTCAAAGACTTCTTAGCACTTCTTCCCTATGAGTTGACCAAAGACCAACAGGCGGTATTGAATCAGATAAAAGAAGACTTCGCCCAAGGTCACCCTATGATGAGAATGGCACAAGGTGATGTTGGTTGTGGAAAAACCACGGTCGCACTCTTGGCAGCACTAATGGTCGTAAAAAACAAAGGCCAAGTAGCTTTGATGTGCCCTACAGAATCGCTGGCACTGCAACATGCACAAACATTTAGAGAGCTTGTACCACATGGTACGGAAATAGAGCTTCTTCTTGGAAGTACAAGGCCAGCTCAGAAGAAAACAATTTATTCTCGTCTAAAAACGGGAAAAATCGATATCATAATTGGAACTCACTCTTTAATTCAAGACAGCGTAGATTTCAAAAACCTTCAGTTTGTCATCATTGATGAACAACATAAGTTTGGGGTTGAACAGCGTCAAAGACTAAGTGGCAAAGGATATGGAGCACATACTCTCATTATGACTGCCACTCCAATACCTAGAACTCTACAGCTAGCACAATACGGAGATCTAGAGATTTCAACAATTAGAACAATGCCTACGGGAAGAAGCGGTATTAAAACAAGAATTGTGAGTGCCTCCACCTATGAGAAATATCTAAGTTTTATAAAGACTAGGTTAAGCCTTGGAGAACAAGTCTACATTGTTGCACCAGCGATCACTGAATCAGAAACACTAGATATAAGAAATGTTGAAGAAATCGAAAAAGAGTATAAACAATACTTTCCTGAATTTCGCATCCAAGCACTACACGGAAAGCTTAAGGCCAGTGATAAACAAGAGATCTTTGAGAAGTTCTCAGACAACTCCATTGATCTATTAATTTCCACCTCTGTAATAGAAGTTGGAATCAATGTAACTAACGCCACAGTTATGAGTATTTATAACCCAGATCGATTTGGGCTTAGCTCTCTTCACCAGCTAAGAGGAAGAGTCGGTAGAGGTTCAAAACCTGGTTTTTGTTTTCTTGTGGCAAATCAGAAAGTTTCTAAGGACTCCATGGATAGGCTTAAAGTAATCGAGCAAAGTATCGATGGATTTCATATTGCGGAGGCGGATCTTAAAAATCGCGGAGAGGGTGATCTATTTGGCATATCGCAGTCCGGAAGTGTGACCCAAAGAAAGGTTGCGAGTATTTTTGAGCACTTTGACATTTTTGATCGGGTAAATAGAGACCTAGTTAAGATTACTCGTGAACAGGCAGAGCTTGTGGAAGTTATTCTTAAGCAGTTGAATGAAGATCAAAAAGTTTCATCTACCATCTAGCGGGACAAGGCCTTATAATTAAAAAATGATTGAGCTTGAAATAATTCATTGTCCAAATAACGACTTTCTTGGAACGTATCGAATATTTAAGGATCTTTTCCACATTGGATCAAACCTAAGTGCAGAGCTTCGTGTAAAAGATAATGCAATTATGGCCAATCATCTCATTATTGATATTGAAGAGGATCGCCTTCGAGCGACATTAAACCTTGATGATGGTTTCTTCTTGGTCGATGGCAAAAGAACCACGAGCTTAAAGTATCTCAACATTGGTTCAAGCTTTGAAGTTGGAAACACTCGTTTTTTAGTGAAACAATTTAGTGCACAGAAGATTGTCACCAAAAGAGAGACTCTCAATAAAAATACTGACGAGCTCATCAAAGAGAAGTCCCCTCTTCTAAGTTATATAAAAAAGTTGCAGACTGAATTATGAAAGTAGAAGCGGCCAATTATTTCAAGACCAGCGATGGTGAACAAATATTTTATTCAACAAACTTTAAATCAGATGAACTCAAAGAAGACGATAATGTCTTGATGTTCAACTATGGACTTGTGTGTAGTAATCATCACTGGTCCAAGCAGTTGGAGTTTTTTGACCATCAAGGTTACAAAATCCTAATTCACGATTATCGTGGGCATTACCAATCGACTGGCAAGAACGAACTTACAAAAATAACCTTTGAAAACATCGCCTCTGACATGAAAGAGCTTTGTGATCATCTAGGCATTAAATCCACAACCCAAATTGGTCACAGTATGGGTGTTAATGTTGCACTAGAATTTGCCAGAAGATGGCCAGAGCTTGTAAGCAATATGGTTTTAATATCCGGCACAGTGGTCCCCGTTTACAACATTATGTTCAATACCAACATAACAGATCAACTGAGCCCTACTTTGATCAAACTTCTTAAGAGATTTCCAAATATATTTGAAAATGTATGGAAATACGGTGGGTGGAATCCAGTACTTAAGAAATTAATCCACTCTGGTGGCTTTAATGTAAAAACAGTTCCAGAAGAGTTTATTGAGATATACCTAAATAGGCTCGGCCAACTAGGGCCTGAATTATTTTTTCAATTAATCGAACAGATGAATAAGCATGACATCTTATCCTTTCTACCAAAAATTAAAACAAACGCATTGGTAATCGGTGGAGATCAGGACAAGGTAATTCCAAACTATCTACAGAAGCTTTTGATCAAAGAGCTACCAAACGCAAAACTGTACCTTGTTAGAAATGGCAGTCATGTCCCTCAAGTGGACTTCCCTCTTTTTATAAATGAACGATTGGACTTATTTTTAAAAGAAGGCGTCTAGATATCTAGGTTTTTATATTCGATCAAAGGCCTAAATAACCTAATCATTGCAGACTTCAACTGAGACTTCTTATACTCAAGATGACTTGCCTCACCCTCTGTATTTTTTAGATGACTTTTGATGTCTGTGATCTGAACTTCATATGGGTAGAAGAATCGAACATCTCTTGCAATCGAAGAAGTATCCAGAGAGAGAATTTTCTTAGCGAGCTCACCCTCTGATTGTTCTTTGGCCGTTCGCTTAATATCATTAAACTCTTTCAAGAAAGGGTTTCTGTATTTAATTAGCTGTCTACAAGTAAAGTGTATGGCCTTGTATTCAGAAGATGAGTGAACATTGTCTGCTGAGCCTTTGGCATAGAATGAGCAATTCTCTGCCAGGTCTTCTAATTTTTGTGCAAAGGCCGGCTCATCAATATCAGACTTCAAGCTTTCTTTTAAAATATCAAAGTAGCCGACTTTAAATTTCTCCATGTCTACTAGAGAGTTTTGAGAACGAGAGGGCTTAATGTTATTAACGATCGTAATGTAGTTTTGATAAAGGAACTTTAGTACTCTTAAAGAATCTATTTTAGTTTGTGTAACAAAACGTACACCAACTCTATCAAATAACTCTTCTGCCACATTTTCTTGCTTGTGGAGAAGCTTAATAATTATACTCTCACGAGTTTTCTTAGCCTTGGTTTCAAACTCAACCAAAGGTATTGGTGAGCTGTCATCACTTGAACCCAAATACAACTTATCCTCAGAGTCCCTTTGAATAAATTTATAAAAGCGATCAAAGATTTGAGTCTGGATCGTAGAAAAGTATCGATATCTTAAATCCTTATCAGCATGCAAAATGGTATGCATTACTTTCAGAATAATACCTGCCCAAATCATCTCCTCAATTGAGGACTTCTCACCTTCTTTGGTGTTTGTGGCAATCAATAGAAGTTCTTGCACATCCAAAATAGTGTAGAAACGATTTGGCATTGATACATCAAGACCTTGAGAGCTTCCTTCTTTTAGAAAATAGCGCTTAATGAATTGAATGGATTCTTGATAGATTCCAAAAAGCTCCGCCTTCTGAACAGGGTCATTAACGTCGAAACCATACCCCATTAAAAAATCATATGCGGCCTCTGGTCCATCAAAATGTGACAGGTAGTTCTTAGCATCAAGGGATGACTTGCCACCTGCCATGATTTCAAAGGTTTCCCAATTGAATTTATAGCTCTCAAGAAAATCTGGTCTGTTCATATAATTTTAACTATTTAGCTTTGCTATTATTGGACAAGAAGTTATCCTAATAGGAATGAAAGATCAAAAGAATATAACTTTCACACTATCGAAGTGCTTCTTAAGTTTTTTTTATGTTGGCTTCATAAAAAAAGCACCTGGAACTTTCGGTAGCATAGCGACGCTACCCTTAATCTACTTTCTATCTTACTTAAGAATAAATTTAACTGGGCTAATTATCCTTATTGCACTGCTAACAATTATAGCGAGCTTTAGTGCTGAGTATGTTCAAAAACTCACTAAAACTCACGATCCACAATGGATTGTGATGGATGAACTGATCGGTATGCTTGTTACCTGGGCGTTTATTTTTCCAGTCACCGATTACTACCTGCTCTTACCCCTACTTGGGCTATTTCGTCTTTTCGATATCATCAAGATTTGGCCTGCCAGTTACTTTGATAAAAAGATCAAACACGGTTATGGGACTATAGTTGATGACATCATAAGTGGTATGATGGCCGGTTTTATCCTATGGCTAGTGAAAAATTACTATTTGAATCTTTAAATTCTCAACAATTTTAGTCACTTAAAATTTCCGTACTTTTTCCGTAAATTGCTTGGCGAATAGGTCTTATGATGCTATTTTTTAACCAATCTAATTTATTTTTAAGGAGACAAGCAGATGGCAACTTCACAAACGAGTAATGACAACAAGAAAAAAGCTCTTGATCTAGCCCTTTCCACAATTGAGAAACAATTCGGTAAAGGCGCCATTATGAAGCTTAGCTCCGATGGCCAAGCGCCAAAAATTCCTTCAATTTCCACTGGAGCTCTTGGACTAGATCTTGCTCTTGGCATTGGCGGGATTCCTAAAGGAAGAATCGTAGAAATTTACGGACCAGAGTCTTCAGGTAAAACAACTTTGACTCTACATATCGCTGCTGAATGTCAAAAAGAAGGTGGAACAGTTGCCTTCATCGATGCAGAGCATGCTCTAGATACTCAATACGCATCTAACCTTGGCGTTGATATTCCTAATACTTTAATCTCTCAACCAGACAGTGGTGAGCAGGCCCTTGAAATTGCAGACATGCTAGTAAGATCAGGTGCAGTAAACCTACTTATTGTTGACTCTGTTGCGGCATTAACTCCAAGAGCAGAACTTGAAGGTGACATGGGAGATTCTCACATGGGTCTTCAAGCTAGACTTATGTCTCAGGCACTAAGAAAGCTTACAGGTTCAATCTCTAGATCTAACTGTACTGTTATTTTCATTAACCAACTTAGAATGAAGATCGGTGTTATGTTCGGTAACCCAGAGACAACTACTGGTGGTAATGCACTTAAGTTTTACTCTTCAGTAAGAATGGATATCAGAAGAATTGGTGCCATTAAAGATAGTGAAAATGTAATTGGTAACAGAACTAGAGTAAAAGTTGTTAAGAACAAAGTTGCTCCTCCATTTAGAGAGATCGAATTTGATATCATGTACGGACAAGGTATCTCTAAAGAAGGTGATATCCTTGATCTTGCAGTTAAAGAAAATATCGTTGATAAAGCTGGTGCTTGGTATTCTTATGAGAACACTAAAATCGGTCAAGGCCGTGAGAATGCGAAACAATTCTTCATGGACAACCCAGAAATGATGAGTGAAGTAAGAACAAAAGTTCTTGCTAAGCATGGCCTTGCAACACTGCCAGAGCCAAAAGTTGATATGGAAACTGGAGAAATTCTAGAAGACACTCCAGCTAAAGAGAAAAAAACAGCTAAGAAATCTAAGAAGCTTCAATAAACACTTCTAAATGGGGAGCATCAGCTCCCCTTTTTTTTACCTATGCAAAAATCTAACGCATTCGACTATTGTGTAAAACTATTAACTAAACGTGACTATAGCCGATTTAAACTCAAACAAAAGCTCATTCAACGCGACCACTCAGAAGATGAAGTAGAAGAAGTAATTGAGCGTCTTCAAAAGCTAAACTACCTAAGAGAAGAGAATTACGCTCGGATGAGGATAAAGAACCTTCTTTTAAGTGGATATTCAAACCAGTTTATTCAAAGCAAGCTTGAACTCGAAGAGCTTTTCGTTTCTGAACAATTAATAGATACTGTTAGACAGGATAATGGACTGGTTCAAGAAAGTGCCCTGGATCAGCTTATCGATAAAAAAATGAGATCAAAACAGATCCCAGATGACGCTGATGCAAAGTTAAAACTCAAAAATAAGCTACTAAGCTTTCTTGCATCTAAAGGTTATGACTTCGATGAGATTCAAGATCGGGTTGATTCTTGGTTTAATAGAAACGAATAGAGGAATATTGTGAAGGTAAATTTATCTGAATCAAGCTCTGCAAAGATAGTCCTTCTCATTATATTTTGTGCCTGCCTATATGCATTTTATACTGAGACATTTTTAACTTGGGACGCTAGCTACCAACTTTTTACAATTCTCGAGACAAAAGACTTCCATACATTAGTTAATAGAAAAATGATGGGATTTTTTCAATTACCCGTACTTTTCTACATAAAATATTTTAATGATGTATCGATTGGGACAGCAAAATTCCTTTATGGAATCATTTACTCGTTTGTGCCTTTTATAGTCACTACTCTTTGTTATATCTTTTCAAAAAATAAGAATTCTTTTTTTCTACTCTCAATTTGTGCAACTCTACCATTTAGCATGATGCAGCTTCACTACTTATCGGAGCACCTGATTGCCTGCCAAGTGTATTGTTTAATGCTACTTACTCTTCGCCCTGTCCAGAGTGGCAATAAATTAGCGATTACGGTATCTCTTGGGTTGGCATTTTTTCTAACTTGGCTTCATCCTATTTCCATTTATTTGTTAGCTCTTCATGGAGCATTAAGCATGTTTATGAATTGGAAATCAGGCAAAAGCAATAAACTAATCAAGCTGTACTCTATCGGTCTTTTTATAGTCGCTCTACTAAGATTTTACAGCATGTTAAGCTTCAGCTACAGCAGAGAGGTGCTCAGTGATGGATTCATTTTTAGAGGACTTACCTGGGGACATGACTTAACAGTAAGGATCCCTATACGTGATGCAGGCCTTCTTTTAGTCTTAATGTTTTGTCTATTTCCTATAATCTTCAAACTCAGAGATAAAAAGTTTATCCCGCATATTGCGCTTATCCTTGGGGCCGTTGGTTATATCAGTTGGTACCAATCATTTATTCATGCCCCAAACTACATGCTTAATACTCGCTTCCTAATATTTGTGATAGCTACACCATTTTATCTTCTCTACTTCTGGGAATTCGTTCTAGGAAAAGGAGTTCAAAGTTTCGCAAAGATTGCTCTAACGAGCTCCATTGTTTACGCTTTATTTGTTTCAGTTGTGAGCTACGACTATAAAGATGATCTTACAAAGCTTGATACATTCCTA
>JAGSHJ010000330.1 GCA_023954595.1 Bacteriovoracaceae bacterium
CAAGTGCTGCAGGAGCAGACATAACAGAAGCTGCCAACAAGTGACCTGCATCTATTCCCATTCCAACATAAGCAGCTAAAACTCCACCAGCAACTGTTGCCATACCACCAGTCATAAGTGCCATAAGCTCAGACTTTGTCATCTTATCAACAAATGGCTTAATAACGAGAGGCGCTTCAGTTTGACCAGCAAAGATATTGGCAGCTGCAGCTAAAGACTCAGCACCAGACGTTCCCATGAACTTCATCATCAGTTTGGCAGTCCACTGAACAAGTTTTTGCATGATACCGACGTGATATAAAACGCTCATCAAAGAGCTCATAAAGATAATTGTTGGAAGAACCATAAAGGCAAAGACAAAACCAAACTTTGAAGGATCGGAAAGGCCGCCAAAAACAAAAGCAGAACCTTCATTCGTAAACGCCAGGATACTGTTAAAGCCTTCTTTAATGACTCCGAAGAACTCTCTACCAATTGGGGTTTTAAGGATTAAAAGACCGAATATCGCCTGTAGAACAACTCCCATGATGACAGTTTTCCACTTGATATTCTTTCTGGATGTACTCATCGCGTAAGCGATCGCCACCATCGTAAGTAGTCCTACTAAGGACATAATCCTTTCCATTAAGTTCCCCTTCTATACAAAGATTAATCAAAACTTAGATATTACTTTAGGAGAACTATTTCAAGGTAAGAATTTCGAATTTAGTATTTGAATGAATATCCTAGCTGAAGCGGCGCTGCGACAGGTCTTTGGTCTCTAGCAAAATTTTCATAGTGCCAATTAACTCTTGCTAAAGAGGTGAAACCGCTTTGTGCGTTGTTGGCCTGCTCACCATAAAGCATGTCGCGACTTTTATTTGCTTGTGAAAATGCAACGAATCCAACCCCTGCAATTATTCCTATAGAAGCACCAACAAGAATATTACGAGTATGCTCCTTTGGTTCATCAACAAACGATAAAGTAGACAGACCTAGGATTGCACCAGCTAAACCGCCACTTACAACGACTAGTAGGTCATTCTTTGATTCATTGACTAGCTCATCAACGTCCCCTTGCTGTTGGGCAAAACAATTCCCTGCAAGACTAAATAATAATGATAGAGATACTAATGACTTCATAAAATTGCCCATTCCATCCTCCGAGACAAGGCGCGTGACTTTCTGTGATTGAAAGTATACCTAATTTATCATAAATTTTGCTTTCACATAATGCAACAAAACTGGAATTAAAATGCAATATTATTCAATGTACGAAATTATCGACAAAAAAAAGAACGGTCAGGAACTGACTAAAGAAGAGTTTCATTGGGTGATCGACTCACTAATGAATAAAAACATTCATGAATACCAAATGAGTGCTCTACTTATGGCCATGTTTATCAATGGGCTTAACAAGAAAGAAACAGCTTGGCTTACAGATGCTATGCTTTATTCAGGACAGACCCTTACATTTGAAGGGCAAAATGTTGTGGATAAACACTCAACTGGTGGTGTTGGCGACAAGGCCTCATTTATCCTGGCACCTATTGCTGCCGCATGTGGAGTAAGAGTTCCAATGATCGCAGGCCGTGGTCTTGGTCACACAGGTGGAACTATTGATAAGGTCGAGTCCATTCCAGGATTTAAAACAAACCTACCACTTTCAGAATTTAAACGTCTTCTTACAGATAAGGGTGTAGCACTAATTGGTCAGACCAAGGAGATCGCTCCAGCTGATAAGATTATTTACTCTCTAAGAGATGTTACTGCCACTGTCGACTCTATCCCTCTTATTACTGCAAGTATCATGAGTAAGAAATTGGCAGAAGGTGCCAATGGAATTGTAATGGATATTAAAGTTGGCTCTGGAGCATTTATGAAAAATAAATCTCAGGCAAGAAAGCTTGCAAGATCCATCCTTGATACTGCTAAAAGATTTGATCGCGGAGCAGTCGCTCTTTTAACAAATATGGCCCAGCCACTTGGTAACAAGGTTGGTAATGCAATGGAAATCATAGAGAGTGTACAAACACTTAAAAATGAAGGGCCTAAAGACCTAACGGATCTATCACTTGCATTGGCCGCAAATATGATTCATGTGGCCGGAGTTGAGTCCAGCTACGCTAAGTCGATGAAGGCTGCTAAGAAAGCTCTAACAAGTGGTGATGCTTACCGTTGCTTCGAAGATATTATTAAAGAGCAAGGCGGAGATGTCTCATACATAAAAGACACAAGTAAACTGCCAGCAACTAAAGAGACAACAGAAATTAAAGCTCCAAAAGCAGGCTACATTAAAAGTCTTAAAACTGACGAAATAGGACTTCTTCTAACAGAGCTTGGCGGAGGAAGAAAAACAAAGACTGATAAAATCGACTTTGCAGTAGGCTTCGACTTCAACAAAAAAGTTGGCGATAAAGTTAAAGAAGGCGACACAATCTTTACAGTTCACCACCACAAGTCTCAAGTAGACAAAGTTACTCAGGTGGAAGGACGTTTCTTCAAAGATGTGGTTAAATTTTCAAAAACAAAAGTTGAAAGACCTGCAATAATAATTGAAAAGCTAGAACAATAACAAAAGAGATAAATATGTTTAAAAAATTACAAGAAGCAAGTGATTACATTCGTTCAATCAACGGCACAAAGCCAAAAATAGGAATCGTCCTAGGTTCTGGCCTTGGTGTTTATGTTGAAAGAATCGAGAACCCTACAGTTATTCCTTACAGTGATATCCCCCACTTTCACGAAACAAGTGTAGAAGGCCATGACGGAAAACTAATTCTTGGGAAAACTCAAGGTGTAGACGTTGCAGTATTTCAAGGACGCTTTCATGTTTATGAAGGACACGATCTTGATGATGTTGTTCTACCGGTAAGAGTATTATCATTTCTTGGAGCAGACTTCTTATTGCTAACTAATGCTAGTGGCGGAATTAATGAAAGTTACCGTCCAGGAGATCTTGTTTGCATTAAAGATCATATCAATATGACAGGCAAGAATCCTCTTGTTGGACCAAACATCGCTGAGCTTGGACCACGTTTCCCAGATATGACTCAAGCATATGACTTAGAGCTTCAGGAACTTATTCAAGAAAGTGCTAAAAAAATTAATATCGATGTAAAAAGAGGTATCTACGCTGGAGTACTTGGACCAACATACGAGACTCCTGCAGAAATTGGGATGCTTAAAGCAATCGGCGGCGACTTGGTCGGAATGAGTACTGTACCTGAAGCAATTGCTGCAAACCACTTAGGTCTTAGAGTTGCAGGTATCAGCTGTGTTACAAACATGGCGGCTGGTATTGGCGGTGAAAAACTTAAACACGAAGATGTTAAACTTGTGGCACAACAGGCCATGCAAAAATTTTCCGATTTAGTAAACGAAACTGTCGGTGCTATCGGGAAACTTTAACTTATGGGCAGTATAGACTCTACAGAATTGTTAAAAGGTCTAAGCTTTTGTGTTATCGACTTGGAAACCACTGGTGGCAATCACGAGAACGACCAAATAATTGAAATCGGCATGGTCCGTGTACAAGATCTCAAAGTTTGTGACGAAAAGAACTTCCTCATCGACCCTGAGATGCGTATCCCCGACTTCATCCAAAAGCTTACATCTATCAAGCAAAAAGATGTAGCAGGATGCCCTAAGATACATGAAGTTATCGACGAGATTTTAGACTTTATTGGCGACGATGTTATTGTCGCCCATAATATCTCATTTGATCTACCCTTTCTTAACTCAGTACTAAGAAGACTCGATAGAAATGAGCTTACAAATAGAAACCTTTGTACGAATGTAATGACCAAACACATGATTCCAGAGATCATGAGTTCTAATTTAAATTACATGAGTCAGTTGTTTGATATCGACCACTCTAAGGCACACCGTGCTTATGATGACGCTCGTGCAACAGC
>JAGSHJ010000245.1 GCA_023954595.1 Bacteriovoracaceae bacterium
CGGTATGTACGGAAACCCTTATATGGGTGGTACTACTGGTATGGGCACTGTCCCTTGGGGCAATGGTTCTGGTTCTTATTGGAATGGTTCTGGTGGGTGGAATCAAGGTGGAACTACAGGCTGGGGGAATGTTCAGCAAAGTTATGCTGGAAGTAATCAGGCCTATATGCAAGATAGTTACTTACAACAAGCGGCCCTACAAAATTCTTATGTAAATTCCGCAAATAACCTCTGGTCTAACGGTGGTTATGGGATGAACGGCGGTTATGGAATGAATTCTTATGGATACGCACCTTATTCACCTAGCACTATTGGATTTTCTTTAAATGCTGGATGGGGATTTGGTAACTAATTTAAAAATAAAAAATAAGAAAAAGAAAAGGGAGCTTTAAGCTCCCTTTTTTATTTGTTGTGAACTAATGTTTTGATTTCATGTTGGAAAAGAACTTCAATTTTTCCATCAACATGATCTTGGACGATGCCAGGACCGAAGCTTTTGTGATCAACTAAATCCCCAACTTCAAAAGATTCTCTAATTGAGTAAGCTTTTGGCTTTCCTTTGGCCTTACTTAGTTCTTGAGTCCATAAGTCATTTACTGACATTGACTTTGATCTTCCACCAGGAATAGATGACTTCTTTCTAACTTTTTTAGTTTTAGATGATGGATCTTTATAAGCGTGAGTACCTTTACAGGTACGACATTCTACTTTTCCGATAGTGTTAACATCTTTCATTGAAACAATAATATGGGTCAACGTTAGCTTACATTTGCCACAATAAGATAAAACTTCTTTTCCTGCCGCATACTTGGACATAGATTTCCTTTTTGGTTATAAATTTGTGAAGTGGGAAGACAATAATCAAAAAATGGTGTGAGGTATTGTCCAGGCCAATTAAAAAAACTCTATATATAGTAACTAAAAAATAAGTAGCCGTAAAGATGAGCCCAAACGAACAACGAATGCCTGAGCTTCTTGCTAAGGCAAATTCATTACCTAAATCTCCTGGTTGTTACCTGATGAAGGACAATGAGGACAATATCCTCTACGTTGGTAAAGCGAAAAGCTTGAAAGCTCGTGTAGTAAGCTATTTCAATAGCTCTGCGAAATCAGCGAAGACGATGATGCTGGTTTCGAAGATTCATAACTTTGACTTTATTCTTACAAACTCAGACGCTGAGTCTTATGTTCTAGAGAACAACCTGATCAAAGACAACCGACCAAAGTATAATATTAGGTTAAAAGACGATAAAAGTTATCCCTATGTTCAAGTAAATAGGAACCATTCTTTTCCAAAATTAGATTACGTTAGAAGACCTAAGAGAAAGAAGGGTGCTGAATTATTCGGTCCTTATCCTTCAGGGTCTAATATCTCCACAGTCATGAGGACAATAACAAAGGCATTTATGCTTAGAGATTGTTCTGATTGGGATTTTAGTTCAAGAAAAACACCATGCATTTTGTATCAAATGGGACAGTGTAGCGCCCCTTGTGTGAACTATATATCGAGCCAAGATTATGCAAAAGACTTAGAAAATGCTTTGAAAGTTTTAAAGGGTAATCGAAATTCTAAAAAAGCCCTGAAGCTATTAGAAGATAAGATGTTTGAATACGCTCAACAAGAGAAGTTTGAACAGGCGGCAATGCTTAGAGATTACATTGAAGAGTTAAAACCATTTCTGGAGAGTTCATTTGATCAGAAAGTTGAATTCTTAAATGAGCGCAATGCCGATGTGTTTGCTTATTATCAAGGTGATAAAGAGTTAGATGTTACTTTGTATATGATTAGGCAAGGAAGTCTTCTTGGACACAAAACGTTTCACTTTTATGTCGAAGATCTCTTTGATGAGGTGTCTGAAGAAATTATCCTCTTCATGCTTCAGTACTATGGCCAAAGTGAAGAGCCTATACCTGAAACAATTGTGGCAGATCTTGATAAAGAGCAGTGTGAAAACTTAGAGGCTGCCTTAAAAAGTACAGTCGGTGGGAACACTCGTCTTTCAGTTGTTAAAGGGTCTGGGAAATATTCAACGCTTGTAGAGGCCGCAAGAAATCATGCAGAGGAATCTCAAAGAGTAAGAATACAAAACCAAGAAAGTGAATTCACCGGACTTCATAAATTAAAAGAGCTACTTGGCATGAGTGAGAGGCCAAGAGTTTTAGAGTGTTATGACATTGCTATATGGCAGGGAAAATCCCCCACAGCATCACAAGTTGTTTTTCATGATGGCAAACCTGATAAGGCCTCATATAGACATTATCATCTGCAAGAGCTTCCAGAAGGAAATAACGACTTTGCTATGATGAAAGAAGTATTTGAGAGAAGACTAAAAAAGAGACCTCTTCCTGATGTGTTCATCGTTGATGGGGGAGTTGCTCAGGTTAATGTTGCAAGAAAAGTATTGGCAGAATTTAACGTGGATGTTCCTGTTGCCGGGATAGCTAAGGCCCGTGATTTAAAGAAGAACTTTCGAAACTCTTCAATTTCTAAATCCGAAGAGAGGCTGATCATCCCAAATAGATCAAATCCTTATATTCTTAATAAGTGTCCATCGCTTTTTAGAATCGTTGTGCAAATGAGAGATGAGGCCCACCGTTTTAGTAGAAGACTTCACCATAAAGCTGAAAAGAAAAGAGTCTTTAAGTCTTGGATCGATGATGTGTCTGGTATTGGGGAAAAAGTTAAGAAAGAAATTCTTCAAAAAATCACCACTCCGAAAGAGGATCTGGCAAAGATGAATGTGAAAGAATTAGTGGATCTTCTAGGGATCCAAGAACGGTACGCAAAAGCTCTCTACGATTTCCTACGTACCGATATGGATAACTAGTTTAAAACATGAATTGTTTTACGATTTCCTGCTCCGCACTCAATGCATCTAGCAGTTTCTTGAACAAGTAGGTTCTTGTAATCTGGCATATGACTTAACAAAAGCTTTGACTTACACACTTTGCATTCGCCAATTGTACGCTTAACATCTTCTGCTCCGCCCCAGTATTCTTCAAAACGTTCAAACTTAAAATCAACTTCCTTGGCCATATTTCCTCCCAAAAGCTGGATATACAACCTCATCGTCATTTGGAAACCGTGCTTTATAAAAATTAATGCTAATGCACAGACTAGGAAAATAGTGTCTGATTTGATACAAGAGGCTATGAATAAGCTCTATCAGGACGCTTTGCGTCGTTTAAGAAAAACATCCTCCAATGCGCCTAAAGGCTATGTTGCTGAACTGTTTCCAACAGATTGGGACTTTAGGGAGTTTGAGGAGCCTGAGCTTTCTACTCCAGTTCAAGAGGCATCCACACCTGCACCGGTTACCAAGCAGCAAGATCCCCCTGAAAAGGTTGTGAGTACAGTTACAGAGAAAACTAAGGTTTTGGACTCTTTCCATGAGTTTGCTCACAAAGAGATGCAAAAACTCAATGAGAGCACTCTGCACTTTCCTGGAGGAGAGGCCAGAAAGAAAGCTTCCAGTGAATTATTCGCCAATATCCTCGCTACAGAGATGGATGTTGAACAACTTAAAGAATTAAATGAACAGATTCACCCAGAACTTGCTCGATTAAAGTTCTCACTAAACCCAAGCACTACCTTAAAAGTGTTATTTGTAGCACAAGATACGATTGAGCTTGGTTCCCTAGATCAAAAGGAGCTTGGACTTGAGGCCTTTTTTGAGTCAAGTGCCGCACAGCTCTTCAACCGAATGATTGGGGCGATGAAGCTGGAAGAGGGCGATAGCTTTGTATCATCTTTAAATATTGTGAAAGACTCCAAGGAACAAAGCTTTGAAGAAGGTCTTTGTATGGAGATCTATAATTTAAAACCTCAAGTTGTAATCCCACTCGGTGGTGTCGCAACTTCAGTCTTCCTAGGAGGAGGGCTAAAGCTACAAAACTCTCATGGCCAATTCTTTGAACGTGAAGTTAAAAACGCTCAAGGAGAGTCCTTTAAGTTTGAAGTTATGCCGTTATTTTCACCAGCCTTTTTAGTTGAAGCACCCAACACTAAACGTGCGGCCTGGGAAGATATGCAAAAAGTAATGAAAAAACTTGGTCTTTAAATCTGATTAGTTGAATTTATAACTCCAAACCTTTAGAATTGTTGAAAAAGAGTTCCAAGGAGCGGAATTTGAAATGTATTTGTCTAGGATTGGCGAGCTTTCTTCTTATATTACCTAAGCTATACGCTGGGACAACTCCAAGTATTAGAGTTCTTATTGATTCAAATGTTAAACAAGTTGAGATCTCTGGTCTTGATATTGTGAAGCATTCTGGTGGAAAAAGACTAAGCTATCCTGGAAAAAAATCTTTCTCCTTTAACTGTACACCTCTTAAAAAACATCAAAGTCTAAAACAGCCCTTGCTCTTGGCAAACATTACTTCTCGTACAGGTCTTTTGGGAGTGAATAGTTCAAAATACAGAGGCTCTATTCAGCTGGTTGCACCAAAGTCTCCAAAAGGGTGTGATGTTATAAATAAGGTTTCGTTAGAAACATATATTGGATCGGTGTTGGCCAAAGAGATGAATCCGAACTGGCCACTTGAAGCGCTAAAGGCTCAAGCTGTGGCCGCACGATCGTATGCATATTACAAAATCAAAAATCGAAGGGTTGGAAATAATCTTAGATACTATGATCTTGAAAACTCTGAGAAGCATCAAGTGAACGGTGATTTTTTTGATGTGACTTTTAATGCTTCTAAAGCACAAAGAATGACTCGTGGTGAAATGCTGACAACAGGAAAAAAGAAACTTGTTCCAGTATTCTTTCATTCAAAGTGTGGAGGAAAAACCAGAACGCCTGAGCAGGTTTGGACTAATGAAGTACAAGGCTATGAAAGTGTGGATTGTCCTTATTGCCACAAAAGAGGAACGAAGGATTGGAAA
>JAGSHJ010000158.1 GCA_023954595.1 Bacteriovoracaceae bacterium
ATTCCAGTGCCCAGTACGATAAGATGTCCAAGCATGCTGAGGCCTATATTCAAGGTTTCAAAAATATTGCGTCTCAAATCAAAATTGAAGGCGATTCGACCTCTGGTATTCGAGGCGATTTAAGGGGCATTGCACATAAAATCGAAAAGACGATTTTAGATGGTGGCCACCCTGATAAACTATCTGTGTATCTACTTACCTTTAGAAGAAGAGAGAAAGATTATCTACTCAGAAGAGACTCAAAGTATTTAGATAAACTTAGAGTTGATATTAAAAAGTTTGAAAGCTATTTAAGTGATAATGGTATTGAGTCTTCTAAGTTTAAAAAATTAAATCAAGACTACTTAAATTCTTTCTCTGAGCTAGTTGAGAGTACAAATAAAATCGACCAAATCAAATCCGCATTTAGATCTGACATTCACGCAGTTGAGAAGATCTCAAAGACTATGATGAAAGTGCATAAAGATGATCTCGAGCGTGAAATTGTTAAAATAGAAGAGAATATCAAAGCGATTAATATCTTCTCTTTAAGCATGGGGATTTTGCTGTTGTGCCTTGTAGGCATCGGGCTTTGGGTATTTAATCAAATTGTTAAAAAACTTGGTATCTCAAGCCTAACTCTTTCTCAGGCCTTGGAGAGATTCAAGCATATAACTGATGATGTAAAAGATACCTCTGGTAAACTAAGCTCTCTCACTACACAACAGGCCGCGGCCATTGAAGAGACTGCATCTTCTCTAACAGAGATTAGTGGAATGGTAGAGAGAAGCTCTCTTAATACCTCAGAGTCTAGAAATTTGTCAGAGACTAATGCTAAAGAAGCTCAAGTCGGCAGAGAGACTCTTGATGCAGTTATTGAGTCGATTGATTCGGTATCAAGCTCTAACAATATGATGGGCGAGGCGATTGAGAAAAACTCTAAAGAGCTTGAACTCGTGGTAGAAGTGATTAACACTATCAGTGAAAAAACTCAGGTGATTAATGATATTGTTTTCCAAACCAAGCTTCTGTCTTTTAATGCTTCCGTTGAGGCGGCACGAGCTGGTGAGCATGGCAGAGGCTTTGCAGTTGTTGCAGATGAAGTAAGTAAGCTTGCCAATATGTCTGGAAAGTCTGCAAAAGAAATTACGGAAATTTTAGAAAATAGTGTGACCCAGGTTCAAGGTCTAGTTGTTAAAAACAAAGAAGAGCTCAATAAGATTTTAGAGATCAATAAAGGGCGAGTAAAAGATAGTAAAGTCTCTATAGAGAGATGTGACAAAACCCTTGATACTATTTTATCGAATATTCATGAAATCAACTCTCAGATGGGTGAAATTAGTGAGGCCAGTCTTGAGCAGTCAAAAGGCGTCAAAGAGATTAGTGAGGCCATTAATTCACTGAGCGGGGCAAATCAAGAAACATCTGCCATGTCAGGTAAAAACGATGCTCTCAGCCGTTCCATCGCCTCTGAATGTGAGACTATTGATCAAGTTGTTTTTGAAATTCAAACTCTTATGAATGGAGAGTCTGGTTCTGAATTAAATAGTAACGTTAGAACAATTCAGGCACCTGTGAAAAGAGCTGAAAAAAACAAAGTCCAAAAAGAAGATGAACTCTTTGAAGACGTTTTTGAAGACCATGACTTTGAAGATATAGCATAATAACTAACTCCCTTTGCCGTGGCAAAGGGAGTCATAGTCCTTTAGAACTTGTCATAGTAAGCACGAGCAAATTTTTCATTTTTACTTTCCTCTTTTGTTTCTTTGGATGTTGTCTCATCCGTTGGCGTTTGTGAAACGTTGGCACAAGAAGTACTTAGAAGGATTGCAGCACCAATGGTCAAAGTTTTTGTAATGGACATAGAACCTCCTTGTCGCGTTGTAGGACTCCTTTCTAGAATCCCTTGATAAGGAATAATATTGCGAACACCGCGCCAATTTAGTTAGGTGTTTTCAGGTACTTGAATCATTGGATTGGTGGCGTTTTGACAACATTTAGGGTGCAAAACGCCTTGCAGTGGAGTCTATTCGTCTTTAGAGATTATTTGGTAGTAGTGGCGTTGCTCCTCAATTGAGAGGGCCTTAACTGATTCAACGTTTTTCTTTTTAATGCCTTTGCTTTTAATAACTTCGTTATAAAGCCTAAGTTTGGCCGTGAGGCTTTTACTTGCGTGAATAAGCCAGAAGGGAAACTGCTTTTTTAACTGTGCCTGGGGAATTTTAATAAGAACTGTTGGCTCTACTGAAATGACATCCGCAGAGCGTGTTTGGTTGTCAAAGAAAGAGAATTCCCCAAAATAGTCACCTTCTGAAAGGTAGGCCAGTGGTGTGACCATGTGGTCTTTGCGGCTACAGATCATTAATTTACCAGAGATTATTTTATAAAGATCACGAGTCAGATCTCCCTCTCTGCAGATGACTTGGTCTTTTTCTACTTTTAATGTGAAGTCTTGTTCTTGCATAATTATAATTTCAACAGCTTTTTAATTCGATCTGCAATGGCATTTGCTGTTTTCTCCATATAAAGGTTTTGAGGGTAGATATCATCTAAGAAGACAATATTGTCACTCCAGTGACGCTTGAGCATTTCATTGAAGTCAAAATAGGCGGCATCATGTCTTTGGGCCGAGGCCTTTAAGATGCTGTTGTAAACCGGGGAGCCTCTCCAGTTTGAACAATCAAAGGCCGCAGCTAGCTCTAAGTGCTTTTGCGCCTCTTTAAATTTTCCAAGTGCCTTGGCAACCTTGCCGTGGATAAAGAGAATTCTCGCATTGCTTTGTGCAAGTAGAGATAGCTCTCTGCTAATGCTATAGGCCTGTTTAAAGTCTTTCTTTTTCACTAGCTCAATAACCTGATCAAGTTTTGGTTTTAGCTGTGGATCAAATGATCCAGGACAAGATGAGCGTGGTTTAGCGTCTAAGTTCAGTGGCGTAGATAGTGCTATAAAATAGCTATTTCTATCTTTGGCGTAACTCATGAGCTCGTCAATTTCCTGTTCAAATAGTTTAAAGGTGATCTCGTTTCTTTTTTGAATAACTATCGGCGAATAATCTTGTTCATCTAATTTAGGTATCTCTGGCAACTTTTTGTAATTCACCGGGAAGTACAAAAAGCGTGAGAGCTCTGGATAGATCATCAGAAGTGTTTTTGTTCTATCATCGTTATAAATTGCCAGGTTCTTTTTTATCGTTGGGATGTCTTGAGTGTGAAAGCGGCTTTCATAGCTTTCTTCGCTTGAGCCTAGATAGATCATGATAAGTGGAAGCCTTTTCAGAGACTTAACCTTCTGCAGTGTTCTATGTAGGCCTTCCCCTTTTTCTGCAATACTTTGAATTTTAATAGGTTTTGTGAGGTTAGTTGAAACCTTTTTTGCCATTATCTGGGCAAAAGAGCCAAAACGATGGCCTAGTCGATCACCAATTATCAAAATTGGGGCCTCTGGCTCAATATCTTTATATGAGTCATTTTGGAATACATAAGGATATGGGGCAACGCTCACAACATTACTGGAATAACGCTGCCAAAGAAATATTGCCGCCGCTAGGATTGGTGCAATGAGTAAAAGTATGATAATTTTCTTCAAAAGTTCGTCCCTGATCCATAATTTTCAGATAATAACAGTTTATCTTATTCCCAGATTTTGGTAAATGGGCAGGTATTGAGGATTAATATGATAAATGTACCCGAGTTATTGGCCCCGGCGGGCAGTTTAGACAAGTTGAAAGTAGCCATTGATTATGGAGCAAATGCTGTATATCTGGCAGGACTAAAATTTGGTCTCAGAAGTGCTGCCGAAAATTTTACCCTGCAAGAGTTAGAGGAAGGGGTGAAATACGCCCATGAGAGATCGGCCCTTGTTTATGTTGTTTTAAACGGCTTCCTACACGACCAAGACCTGGAAGAGCTTCCAGAGTTTGTCGAATTTCTAGAGAAAGTTAAAATTGATGCAGTAATCGCAAGTGATCTAGGTGTCATTAAAACGGTTAGAAAGTACTCAAATATAGCAGTACACCTCTCAACTCAAGCAAGCTGTCTAAATGTAGAGAGTGCGAAGTTTTGGAAAAAACAAGGTGTTGAAAGAGTTGTTTTAGGTAGAGAGACAAGTATTAAAGAGGCCGGAAGAATCAAAAGAGAAGCAGGCGTTGAAGTAGAAATGTTTGTTCATGGTTAAATGTGTATGGCCTACTCTGGAAATTGTGTCATTTCAAACTTTACCCAAGGTAGAGATAGCAATAGAGGTGGTTGTGCCCATAGTTGCAGGTTTGAATACTCTCTTAAATTTGAAAACGACGAGGCCAAAAAGAAAGCATACTTCATGAGCTCTAAAGACCTAAATGGCCTTGCCGTTTTGGAAGAGTTTATTAAAGAGGGAATAGATTCCATAAAGGTAGAAGGGCGAATGAAAAGTCACCTCTACGCCGGAACTATAAGCAAAGTATATTCAGAAGCACTGAGATACTATGCCGAACATGGAAACTTCTTAAGTGATCAAATTTATGAGTGGGAACAAGAACTTAAAAAAGTAACCCATAGAGCATACGCTCCTTCAAACCTCACTGAAAAAGCGGACGCTTCCACAATTTTTAATGAGCGTGAAAGTGACTCTACCGTTGATTATGTGATGATTGGAAATGTCATTGATACCGCAGAAGATGAATTTATTTTAGTTGATGTGCGAAACGCATTCACAGAAGGTCAGACTCTTGAGTTGGTTCCATTTAGAGGAGCAGGGGTGGAGTTTAGTGCTAGTGAAATCCTAGGCCTAGACAATGTCGCTCAAACAAGAACGAAGCCTTCCACACTTGTTAAGCTTCCATGGGTTGCAGGAGCTTCTAAAAATAATATTCTAAGGGCCAAAAGATGTTAGTTGTTACTTATGTTCAAAATATGCGCGAACTAGGGCTCGCTAAAGAAGCTGGAGTTGAGGAAGTCATCATTTCAGTTCAAGGACCTTCTAGATTTGGTCTTCTTGATTCTGATGGCGCTAGTCAACTTGCTAAAGAGGCAAAAGCCCTTGGGATGAAGACTGTATTGGAACTAGATGCTCTTTTGACTGAGGAGGAGCTGTCTGAAGTGAAGCTTTCCGAGCTTGCTCTTGAAGACTTTGACTGTCTTCGTGTACAAGACCCAGGATTGCTTGAGCTTGTAATGAGCAACACTGATAAAAAAATCCAATTAATCTTAGAAGGTGGAAACCATAACCTTCTAGGACTTCAAGGCTGGAAAGAATATTTGGGCACAAGGCTTGATAGGCTTGTCCTTTCTATAGAACTTCCAAAGAATAAGCTTCGAGAGTATAAAGAGGCCCTTGGAGTTGCTGTGGAATTTTTGGTTCTTGGTAGAATTCTTTTATTCTACACACCCCGAAACCTGCTATCAGCTATGCTTCCAGAGGACGATGAGCTGAGAGCTAAACCACAAATTACAGCAGTAGGAGAGAGTGAAGAGTCTCCACATAAAGGATTCCCTGTTCTTGAGAACAAAAGAGGGACTTTCATGTTCCATATTAAGCATCAATATCTTCTTGAGCACTTGGATGAGCTTGAGTTTTTAGATGCAGCAAGAGTGGATTTAAGATTTGATTCAGACTTTGAACTCATCAAAGATATTCAAAAGGTCTTCAAAGGTGAACTTGGCGGTAAAGAATTTAAGGCCGCATATCCATTTGACGTAATTAAAGGCTTCTATCAGGTCAATAAGTCAGATGTATTATTTAAGAAACTTAAAAATAATCGAATCCAAAGAAAAGATGAGAACTATGTTGGTGAAGTTTTAGAAATTCAAAAAGGCTCTCACCAAGCAATTAGACTCAAAGGCCGTGCTCCGATCAAGAAAGGAATGGAGCTTCTGTTTATTACTCCGGAAGGAAAAGAGAAATACGCGCCAGTTGTCGAATTAAAAAATACGAAACTTGAAGACATTGAACAAAGTTCTGACGAGGGACTAGTGTTGATGAATTATTTAAGTGGAGTTTGGGTAAAATCACAGGTCTATATTAAGTCATAAAAAATAAAAACGCGCGGGGAGAGAGACCCGCGCGTCTTTGAGAGAGGGAGAGAGTACTTGCCGCCTTAAGGCACGGCCAACCTTTTTGTAATTGTATTCTTTTACTTACTTTTGTTTTGTTTTCTAAGGAGCGCCCGCTTCACGAGCGCTCAAAATTAAATTTTATTAGTAATTTTGACAAAGACTAGAGCTAACATAGCCTTGAATATGGATTGGTCTAAATGCCAGGTAATATGGCTGACCATACTGAGATCCTAGTTGGATGTCAGCGTTGCTGATTTGACCCATTGGACATGATTGTGAGTTTTCTACCACAACCTGGCTTGTAAGGTTACCTTGTCCATTCAGTCCATCTCTTGGACAGATATACATATGCATTACGGATTGCCCGTTTTCGTTTCTAATTACTGAAATGTCTCCGTAACTTGTAACTCCTACGTAAAGAGCTCCTACGTTAACATTCGCGTTTACTGTTAGGCTTGTTGCAGCTCTTGTTCCACCTTGGTAACAAGTATTCTCTTGGGCCACAATATCCATCCAGTTACTTGGAAGGCTATTTCCATTTCCACCTACATAGGTTCCGCCTCCAAAGCCACCCCAGCCAACTGTTGCTTGGGTACTGCTGCTGTCACCACTTGTGTTGTTTTTACCACATCCTACTGATAGGGACGCTACAAATAGAATGATTGCGATAGTTTTAAAGCCTTTCATAATTCCTCTCTCTTGTGTTCTCATGTTTCTCTCCTCTCTCTTGTAAAAAAAAAACTGATTGAACAGCTTCGTTTGGTTATTAATAATGCGAAGCGTGCGCCAACTTTTAAGGTGTGAAAACAGGGGGTTAGGTGGGCGTTAGGTGTATAAACCTTATACACTGCCTACATAGCTGTACAAAACTTGGACGGTGTATTAGTTAGTAGCTGTTTAAAAACATAGCAATCTAATTACTTTTGGAGGAATTATGAGCTCTAGTGAATTTTCAACGACAAGTGATTTCAACCACTTGGTTCAAGTATCAAATCTATGGGATGGAATA